>DATBWU010000033.1:0-15775 GCA_036514635.1 Anaerolineae bacterium
CGGCCGCTGCTCTCCAGCGTCGATCCGGCCGCGCAACTAACCCGATTGCTGGAGGCGCGTCGATCGATGTACGAGTCGTTCAGGCTCAGGGTGGACACGACTCGCCGAACTGTCGATGAAGTGGCCGATGCCGTTCTGGCGCTGACTTCCGATGCGCGCCGTCACATCGTGTTTCGCGTTGAAGCCGCGCCCGCTTACGAAGTTCACGTGGGCCGGAACATTCTCGGCTCGCTCTCCGAAGTCTGCCGGGCGCAGGGCCTTCGGCCTCCCTCGGTCGTCGTCAGTGATACCAACGTCGCGCCGCTGCACGGCGGGCGAGTCGCCGCTAGTGCGGGGGCCAGACTGGTTACGATTCCGGCCGGCGAGACGCACAAGACGCTGGACACGGTGCGCGCACTGTACGAGGCTTTTCTCGACGCAGGCGTTGAGCGCGGCGGGACGATCGCCGCGCTGGGCGGCGGCGTCGTCGGCGACATCGCCGGGTTCGCGGCGGCGAGTTACCTGCGCGGCGTATCGTGGATCAACTTGCCGACCTCGTTGCTGGCGATGGTCGATGCCAGCATCGGCGGCAAGGTCGGCGTCGATCTGCCGCAGGGCAAGAACCTGATCGGTGCGTTTCACATGCCCGCACTCGTCGCCGCCGACCTCGACACGCTCGACACATTGCCGCAAGCCGAGTTCCGCGCAGGCATGGCCGAGGTTGTCAAGGCAGGCATCATCGGCGATGCGCACCTGATTGAGCAACTGGAGCAGGCCGGTTTTTGGGAGCGACCGGATTCCCGCGAAGACATTATCGGGCGCGCGATTGCCGTGAAGGTGAACATCGTTCAAATCGATCCGTATGAGCGCAGCGGCGAGCGCGCGAAGCTCAACCTGGGTCACACGATTGGGCACGGCATCGAAGCCGCCTCGGGTTTTGCGTTCCGGCATGGCGAAGCGGTGGCTATCGGAATGGTCGCCGAAGGGCAGGTCGCCGAGCGCATCGGGTTGGCCGAGAGCGGCCTCTCGAATCGGATCGAGCAACTTCTCCGGTGCATCGGCTTACCCGTTCGCGCAAGCGGTATGTCCCCGGCGGCGATCCGGGCGGCGATGAGCACCGACAAGAAGAAACAAGACCGGCGGCTCAAGTTCGCGCTGCCCAAGTGCATCGGCGAAGTTGTGTCCGGCATCAGTGTGGATGACGCGCTAATATCCGAAGTCCTGCGAGAGATCACCCATGACGGCTGAACGCCCTCCAACTTCCAACGTCCAATCTCCAGCCTCCATTCTCGTTCTGCACGGCCCTAACCTCAACCTGCTCGGCACGCGCGAGCCGGGCATTTACGGCTCGATGACGCTGGCAGAGATCGACGATCGGTTGCGCGCGGAGGCCGAGCGGCTGAGCGTGACAGTGCGCACGCTTCAATCGAATCACGAGGGCGCGCTGATCGACGCGCTTCACGAGGCGCGCACCTGGGCGAGCGGCGTCGTCATCAATCCCGGCGGACTTACTCATACTTCAGTTGCGCTGCGCGACGCGATTGCCGCGATTGCACTGCCCACGGTCGAAGTGCACCTGTCCAACATCCACGCCCGCGAGGAATTCCGCCATCGTTCGGTGACAGCGGAGGTGTGCATCGGGGTGGTGAGCGGGTTTGGCTGGCGTTCGTATCTGTTAGGTCTGCAAGCACTGGTGAGCCGGCTCAAAGAGTAGAAGACCTGAACCGTGCTGAAAATCAACCACGAAGACACCAAGACACGAAGAAAATCAAGAAACTCTTGGGGTGATTCCACTCCAGACTTCCGAAGTCTCCGAGACTTCGGAAGTCTATGGTGCCCTTTGCGTCTTCGCGGTGAATCAAACTCTGTGCAGGCTGCACAACCGCGCCGATCGGGATTTCTCGCAGTTTGTCCGTAGATTCTAGAATGGACTCTGCTATCATTTGCGACTATGAGTGTAATAGCGGCCGGCTCGTTCGCGTTTGCCATCATTATTATCGGCAGCGTGCTCCTCGGTGAGGAGCAACGCGCAGTCGGGTTGGCCCCGGTGACGTTGCACAGTTAATCAAAACACACATCACACACAACGAGCCGCCCGACCACCGGGCGGCTCGTTTTTTGCCTCACCCTCACCTCCGAGCCGGGGAGAGGATGAGGTCGGGAGGGCGCAGTGATCCAAATCTACGACACCACACTCCGCGACGGCACGCAGCGTGAGGGCATCTCGCTTTCGTGCGAGGATAAACTACGCATCGCGCGCAGGCTCGACGATCTCGGCGTCGCCTTCATCGAGGGCGGCTGGCCCGGGTCGAACCCGAAGGACGTGGAGTTCTTCGAGCAGGCGCAGTCGCTGAACCTGAAGCACGCGCTCGTCGCGGCGTTTGGATCGACCTGCCGGGCAGGCGGCGAGCCGGAAGACGACGCGAACATCCGCGCGCTGGTCGATGCGCATACGCCGGTATGCACGGTCGTCGGCAAGACATCGACGCTGCACGTGACGGAAGTTCTGCGCACAACGCTCGCCGACAATTTGCGCATCATCGAGCGCAGCCTGGCGTATCTGCGCGCGCAGGATCGGCGCGTGATCTACGACGCCGAGCATTTCTTCGATGGGTACAAGGCTGATCCCGACTACGCACTGGAAACGCTGCGCGCGGCGATGCGGGGCGGGGCCGAAACCGTGGTGCTGTGCGATACCAACGGCGGGACGATGCCGTGGGAGGTCACCGAGGTCGTTCGCACGGTGAAGCGTGCACTGGAAGCGCCGCTCGGCATTCACACGCACAACGACGGCGAGTGCGCCGTCGCCAACACGCTGGCGGCGGTGCGCGAAGGCTGCGTTCAGGTGCAGGGGACGATCAACGGCTACGGCGAGCGCTGCGGCAACGCGAACCTGTGCTCGATCATCCCCGATCTCGAATTGAAGCTGGGTTTGACCTGCCTGCCCGAAGGGAATCTGCCCAGGCTTTACGAAGTAGCGCATTTCGTCGCCGAAGTCGCCAATCTCGCGCCGGACGAGCATCTGGCCTACGTGGGCAAGTCGGCCTTCGCGCACAAGGGTGGCATCCACGTCGCGGCGATGCGGCGCAATATCCAGAGTTATCAGCACGTCGATCCGGCGCTGCTCGGCAATCAAATGCGCGTGGTCGTCTCCGAGCTATCGGGGCGCGGCAACCTGCTCAGCAAAGCCGAAGAACTCGGACTGTCCGTCGATAACAGCGAGGCTGTCGCCGGCGTGTTAAATGACATCAAGGCGCTCGAAGCGCGCGGCTTCTCGTTCGAGGCCGCCGAAGCGTCGGTTGCGTTGATGCTCAAGCGCCATCAGCCAGGTTACACGCCGCCGTTCGATCTGATCGACTTCTCGGTGAACGTGGAGCATCGCCAGGGGCGCGGCGTCTTCGCCGAGGCGACGGTCAAAGTGCGCGTCGATGGCGAGGTGATCCATACCGCTGCCGAAGGCAATGGGCCGGTCAATGCGCTCGATGCGGCGCTGCGCAAGGCACTGCTGCCGGTCTATCCGAAGCTTGCGCATTTCCGGCTGGCGGATTATAAGGTGCGCATCCTCGACGGAGATCGCGGCACGGCGGCGACGACGCGCGTGTTGATCGACACGCAGAACAGCACGCAGCGCTGGAGCACCGTGGGCGCGAGCGCGAACATCGTCGAGGCGAGTTGGCAGGCGCTGGCCGATAGCGTCGAATATGGATTGACGATTGCGGATTGCTGATTGTAGATTGTTGATTGGCAATCATCAATCCGCAATCTACAATCATCAATAAAAGGGGTTGTCTTGAGAGCGAAAATCGTTCTTCTTCCGGGCGATGGCATCGGCCCTGAAGTCGTGGCCGAGGGACAGCGCGCGCTGGGGGTCGTCGCACGGAAGTTCGGCCACCAGTTCGAGTTCAGCCAGCACTTGATCGGCGGATGCGCGATCGATGCGACCGGCTCGGCCTTGCCCGATGCTACGTTGGCGGCCTGCCGCGCTTCCGATGCCGTGCTGCTCGGCGCAGTCGGCGGGCCGAAATGGGATGACCCGGCTGCGCCCGTTCGACCCGAGCAAGGGCTGCTGGCAATACGCAAAGGACTCGGCCTGTACGCGAACCTGCGCCCGGCCCGACCTCATCCCGCTTTGATCGAAGCGTCGCCCTTGCGGCCGGAGCGCCTGAACGGCGTAGATTTGCTCGTCGTGCGCGAATTGACCGGCGGGTTGTACTTCGGCCAGCCGAAGGGCCGCGATCAACGCAACGGCCACGTGCGCGCCGTCGATACGCTCGAGTACACCGACTTCGAGATTCGCCGCGTCGTCCAACTCGCGTTCCGGCTCGCGGCGGGCCGGCGCAACAAGGTTACCTCGGTGGACAAGGCGAATGTGCTAGAATCGTCGCGCCTGTGGCGGCAGACCGCGTCCGCGCTCGCTTCCGAATATCCCGACGTGAAACTCGAGCATATGCTGGTGGACACGGCGGCGATGCGGCTGGTCGCCGCGCCATCCGGTTTCGACGTGATCGTCACCGAGAACATGTTCGGCGACATCCTGACCGACGAAGCGGCGGTGCTGGTCGGGTCGATGGGGCTGCTGCCGTCGGCGTCGCTGGGCGATGAGGGGCCGGGTTTATACGAGCCGATTCACGGCTCCGCGCCCGACATCGCCGGCAAAGGCATCGCCAATCCGATCGGCACGATCCTGAGCGCGGCGATGCTGCTGCGTTACTCCTTGAAACTAGAACGCGAGGCGACTGCGCTGGAGACTGCTGTGGACAAAGCCATCACAGATGGGGCGCGCACGGCCGACCTGGGCGGTGAACTGACGACCCGCGAAATGGCAAACGAAGTGATTGAACGATTGTAGATTGATGACACTTGCACCGCGCTTGTCCCTTCGGGACAGCGCAAGTGCAGGTGTTGCTGATTGATCAATCGACAATCATCAATCCGCAATCCGAAATCATCAATGGAGAAACGTCATGGGCATTCAATCGAAATACGTCTGGATGAACGGTGAGCTGGTCGAATTCGAGAAGGCTACCGTCCATTTCCTCACGCCCGGGCTTCACTACGGCCTCGGCGCGTTCGAGGGCATTCGCTGCTACAACACAGTCAACGGGCCGGCCGTGTTTCGCCTGCGCGAGCATCTGGAGCGGCTTCTCGATTCGGCGCTGATTTTGGGCGTGCGCGATTTTGCCTACACCGTCGAGGACCTGCGCCGGGCCGTTCACGAAACGATCCGCGCCAATGAGTTTACCGCGTGTTACATTCGTCCGCTGATCTACATGGCTCACGGCGCGATGGGCATCAACCTGGACGCGCACAGGTCGGCGGTTGGCATTGCCGCCTTCGAGTGGGGCACGCTGCTGGGCGAGGAGGCTTTAGAGAAAGGCATCCGTGCGACCGTGTCGTCGTTCACGCGCATGCACCCCAACGCATCGATGACGAAGGCGAAGATTTCGGGCAACTACGCCAATTCGGTGTTGGCGAAAACGCTGGCGTTGCGCTCCGGGTTCGACGAGGCGATCATGCTCGATCCGTCGGGCTACGTAGCCGAGTGCAGCGGCGAGAATCTGTTCATCGTGCGTGACGGCAAGATCGTCACGCCGCCGCGCACGGCGATCCTGGAAGGCATCACGCGCGACTCGGTGCTGGCGCTGGCCGACGATCTCGGACACACCGTTGTCGAAGAGCCGATCTCGCGCGATCAACTGTACATCGCGGACGAGGTGTTCGTCACCGGGACCGCCGCCGAAGTCTGCGCGATCTGCGAGATCGACTTCCGCAAGGTTGGCGAAGGCCGCATGGGGCCGGTCACGCGCGATTTGCAGCGCGCATTCTTCCGCACGGTGCGCGGCGAAGGCGGTCGCTCCGCCGAGTGGTTGGACTACGTGTACCCGGCGGGCGTAGCCGTTCCCTCGCCCAAGCGGGTTGAGACAACCGTTTAATTGCGGATTGTGGATTGATGAATGTTGATTGACATGCTCAATCCGCAATCTTCAATCAGAAATCATCAATATGAGGATTGCTTTTCAGGGTGAGCCTGGCGCCTACAGCGAAGCTGCCGCGCTCGAGCATTTTGGGCCGGATGCCCAAATGGTTCCGCATGAAACCTTCGACGCCGTCTTCGCCTCGGTCGAGGCGGGTGAGTGCGACTTTGGGCTGATCGCGATCGAGAACTCGCTGGCCGGGAGCATTCATCGCAACTACGATCTGCTGTTGCGCCACGGCCTGCTCGTCGCCGGCGAGCATTATCTGCGGGTGAAGCATTGCTTGATTGCACATCCGGGTGTGCCGGTCGAAGCCGTGCGCGCCGTGTACTCGCACCCGCAAGCCTTGGCGCAATGCGAAGGCTACTTGCGGCATTTGAATGGCGGCGTCGAGCGCGTGGCGACGCACGACACGGCGGGCAGTGTGCGCCTGATTCGCGACGAAGGAAAGCGCGATGCGGCGGCTATCGCCAGCCGCCATGCAGCGGAGGTGTACGGCATGGCGGTCCTGGCCGAAGGCATCGAAGACGATCCGGCCAACTTCACGCGCTTTCTGGCGTTGAGCCTTCAGCCTGGCGAGCCGCGCGGCGAGGGCAAGACCTCGATCGTCTTCACGCTGCGCAACATACCCGGCGCGTTGTTCAAGGCGCTGAGCGTGTTCGCCCTGCGCGACATCGACCTGACGAAGATCGAGTCGCGCCCGCTCGTCGGCAAGCCGTGGGAATATCTCTTCTACATCGACTTCGTCGGCTACGCGACCGACGCGACGTGCGCCCGCGCGCTCGATCATCTCGGCGAGTATGCGATCACGTTGCGAGTGCTTGGCTCGTATCCCAGACACCGGTCAGCGGATGACCATTAACATCGTTAAAACCACGGAGGCACAGAGTGCACGGAGCAATTACATTAACTTTTCTCCGTGTCCCTGTGCCTCCGTGGCAAGCTGTGAATAATCACCAAGCGACTAGCACTTGCGCGGGAGATTCGCGCGTGCTAGACTTGCGCGTGGGCCGGTGGCGAAAGGGCAGACGCAGGGGACTTAAAATCCCTCGCCCGAAAGGGCATGGAGGTTCGAATCCTCTCCGGCCTATCGAATAAATCTCCTGCAGGCCCCGAACCTGCGGGACGTTCTTACGCCTGCGCCAACTCCTCGAACGGAACAGCCGGATCGCGATAACGCGCCTCGTTTTTTACCTGCGGCAGCGTGGCGACGAGTTTCTCTGCGGCTGCACCCTGCTCCTTCGTCGGATCGACGATCAGCACGGCTTTCAACCGATCGCCCTTGAGGTAAAAGTAGGCCAGCCCATTCTTGTGGGAGCCGCGCGCGATCGTCCGATCCCAATCGTACGTATCGCCCCAGGCTTGTAGATCGAGGTCGAACAGGTCCGAGTAAAAGTATGGAACGTGGTCGTAGGGCAGATTCGCACCGGTCATGTTCAGCCCGGCGTGCTTGCCTTGCTGCACCGCGTTGTCCCAATGTTCGAGCCGCATGCGGCGAGTGTAGCGCCTATCGAAATAGGCGGCGATGTCGCCCGCCGCGTAAACATCGGGCAACGACGTGCGCAGGTATTCATCGACGATGACACCGTTCTCGACGGCCAGACCGGCTGAAGAAGCCAGCTCGGTGCGCGGCGTGATGCCGACACCGGCGACGACCGTATCGGCCGGGTATTCCTGGCCGTCAGCCGTGCGCACCGCCTTGACCGCGCCGCTGCCGGTGAACGCGCTGACGGTCTTACCCAATTCGATCGTTGCGCCTTTCGCGCGAAAAGTGTCCAGGAGGAATTGACCGGCCTCGCGCCCGACCTGCCGCTCGAGCAGCATCGACCCCGTCAAAATCATCGTCGTCGGCACGCCCGCCTGAACGAAAGCCGATGCGACCTCGGCCCCGATGAACCCGCCGCCGACAATGACGGCTCGTTTCGAGGCGAGCATCGCCGCGCGGATCGCATCGGAGTCGGCCAGCGTGCGCAAATAATAAACGCCGCGCAAGTTGCTGCCGTCGAAGTGCAGCCGGCGCGGCTCTCCGCCGGTCGCCAGCAGAAGTTTCTCGTATCCGATGCTCGAGCCGTCGGCCAGCGTCACGCGCCGATTGGCTAGGTCGATCGCAGCGGCTTTGTGGCTGGTCCAGACTTCGGCCTTGTTCTCCGCGTAGAACGACACCGGCTTGACGTACACTTTATCTTTCGGGCGCTTGCCCATCAGGTACGCTTTCGACAAATGCGGGCGCGTGTAAGGCAGTTCGGGTTCGTCGCCGACGATGATAATCCGGCCTTCGGCGTCTCGCTCGCGAATGCCGCGCACGGCGTGATGCGCGGCCAGGCCTGCACCGACGATTAGATAACGTGTTTGCTCACTCATGTCGATCTCACCTCCGAGGTGACCGGCACTCGGACTGAAGTGCCGATCACCTGGAATCTTATCATGAATACGCAAAGCGACGCTCGCGCGATTCAATTTGCGCCTGTCCGATGGGACAGGTTCGGGAATTGTCCTGTATAATTGAAACTGGGAGATCGAGTGTGCCGGGCCGATGGCCCGTGGCGATTACCGGACTTATCTAAGGAGTATAGATGTGAGAAGACGAATTGCTCTCTTGACAGGCGGCGGTGATGCGCCTGGCTTGAACGCGGTGGTGCGCGCCGTCGTGAAGACCGCGGTCGGCGAAAACGGCTGGGATGTGCTGGGCGTGATCGACGGCTACGACGGTTTTATGCGCGAAGGCGGCGTGTGGCACATGACGCTGGACGACGTCGCCGGCATTTTGCCCGAAGGCGGCACGATCCTCGGCACGGCCAATCGCGGCAACCCGTTCGTGCGCAAGCGGCCCGGCCCTAATGGCGAGACGATCTTTGCCGACATCAAGCAAGAGATGGTGAATCGTATTCAAGAGCTGGGCGTGGACGGCATCGTCGTCATCGGCGGCGACGGCACGCTCGGCGCGTCGCTCCAGTTGATCAAAATGGGCTGCCTGATCGTCGGCGTGCCCAAGACCATTGACAACGATCTGGGCGGCACGGATCAAACCTTCGGCTTCGATACCGCGTTGACCACCGCGACGGAAGCCGTCGACAAACTTCACACCACGGCGGAATCGCACCGGCGTGTGATCGTCGTCGAGGTGATGGGTCGAGACGCCGGCTGGATCGCGATGGGCGCGGGACTGGCCGGCGGCGCGGACGCGATTCTGATTCCTGAGATTCCATTTCACATCGAGGCGGTGTGCCGGCAGATCCGAAATCGCGCGACGTTTGGCCGGAAATTCAGCCTGGTCGTCGTGTCCGAAGGCGCGCTGCCGGTGGGCGGCGAGCAAGTGTACAAATCCGACGGCGACACGATGTACACGGCGCGTCTGGGCGGCGTCGGCGCGCGGGTGGCCGAGCAGATCGAGAAGATTGTCGGGCAAGAGACGCGCGTCGTCGTGCTGGGGCACTTGCAGCGCGGCGGTCGCCCCACGCCGTATGATCGGCTGCTCGGCACGCGCTATGGCGTCCACGCCGTCCGGCTGATCGCCCAGGGCAAGATCGGGCACATGGTCGCGCTGCACGGCACGCAGATCACGTCCGTGCCTATCGAGGATGCGGTGTCCAAGCCGAAGCACGTCGATCCGAAAGGCGACCTGGTCCGAACGGCCAAGGACCTGGGCATCAGCATGGGTGACGAATGACGGTACGCGCGCTGGTCTTAGGCACGACGGGTTTCATCGGCGGGCAGATTGCGCGCGCGGCGGTGGAGCGCGGCTGGTCGGTGCGGGCCGCACGCCGCCGTGACGGTTTCTGCGGCGCGCTAGATGACCTGGGCGTGGAGTGGGTCCGCGCCGATCTCAACGATCCGGGTTCGCTCGCCACGGCGATGCGCGGTGTCGAGATTGTCTTTCACGCCGCTGCGCGTTACGTGCACACCGGGCGCGGCATCGATCGGGCCGTTGCCGAAGCGTGCGCGGAAATGGACCGGGTGCTCAGTGCGTTCCGGCAATCCGGCGCGCAGCGCCTGATTTACACCAGCACCCTCACCACGATTGGTCCAACCCTGGTTCCCGGTCAACCCACCGACGAGCGCTCCGCGTACATTCCCGGCACGGCCGGCGACGCTTACCATGAGATCAAATGGGCGATGGAATGCGACGCGCTGAGTAGCGGTCTTCCCGTCGTCGCGTTGTGCCCTACCGTCGTTTTCGGCCCCGGCGATGTGCACCTGTCGATCAGCAAGCCGCTGTTGGCGATTGCGCGCGGGCAGGTGAAGTTCAGCCTGAACGGCGTGATCAACGTGATCGACGTGCGCGATGTGGCGCAGGCGCACGTTGCAGCGGCGGAGCGAGGTCGGGTAGGGGAGCGGTACATCCTCGGTGGGCGCAACGTATCGCTGCGGGACTTCATCACGATGGCGGCGCGCGTCTCGAATGTGCCGTCGCCGCGCCTGCGCATCCCTGATGCCGTCGTCAACGCGGTTGGATCGCTCAGCCATTGGCTGCCCGGTGATCCGGCGGCGGCGCTGCGGACGCTTCACTTGCTTCAACCGTTAAACAATGCCAAAGCAGCCGATGAACTCGGCCTGTCGCCGCGCCCGCTCGAAGATACGCTGCGCGACGCGCTGACCTGGTTCCGAACCCATAACTACCTTTAATTCATAAAGGCTCTTGGCTCTACTTGCTGACCCATTCCGGTGGTATAATTTTCACGGTGCACTTTGAAGCCAATTCTCCAGGCTGGACAGATACTCATGAACGTCACCGAACCCGAACTGATCACTATCGTCGAAGGCCCGCCTCCCGATTTCCGCGTTGCGCCCGAGCTATGGCCGTTGTCGTTGTGGGAAGGTTACACGGCCCAGGCCGTCGCGCTGACCCAAATGCGCACGTTCAACGGCGCGGCGATGCTCGACCGATGCCTGCGGGCGTGGACCGAGTCGCGCCCTGTCATGCTCGATTTTCCGCAGATGGATGGGCTGCGGCGCAAAGTTCAGGTGTTGGCTGCGCGCGCGACGAGCGTCGAAGACGGCGACCTGCTTCACCTGTGGGTGGCGTTGCCGGCGGCCGAGGTCTACACTCGCGAAGATGAGGGTGCGGGCGACGCGAGCGCCCCCGACGACTTCGAAAGTGATTAGTGCTCTATATCTACCAGCACCCCCATCTCGGCCAGAATATTGACCAGCTTCGGCCAGTTCTTTTCCCCGACTTTGACGGTCGTCGGGCCGAGTATTTCTCCGATCAATTCTCTCGTCTTGGGCGACGCCTGGAGCGATTTCAGGATCGCCTGGCTCTTCACCCGCAGCACGATCGTGTGCTCGACCTTAGCCTCGATGCCTTTGCTGCTCCAGCGTTGAACGGCCTTGTGCACCGAGGGCGGCAGTTCGGCTCCGCTGGCGTGCTTCAGCGAGTCGAGTATGCGCGCCACGTCGATCTTTTGGGCGCGGGCGCGCGCGAGTGAAGCGGGCGTCAGCCGGTACGTGTACACGTCGCCCGCCGAAACAAAGTCGGCGACGCGAGCGAGTTGAAAGCGATCCAGCCGCCGCGAGGCCGAGACACTGATCGTCGCGTCGGGGTGCACTCGATACTGCGATCCCGGTTCGCGCGCGGTGATCGACGTGGCTTCGGTCAGCCCGAGCAGCACCGCGCCGACGGGCGTCACTTTGAAAGCGTTGCTTCCCCAGTCGATCATCCCCAACCAGAAAAGCGGACGTGTGAGGATGTGCCGGATGAGCGCGCCTTCGATCTTATCCCACGCTTCGAAGCCGCGCAGGTATTCGCCGGTCGCCGCGTCGCGGATGTACCACGTATCGAATTCGGCGCGGGCGAAATCGGTCGATTGTTGTTTGATGCGCGCGGCGAAGGCGTCGATCGCGTGCCACGTATTGGGCAGCGCGGCGCGCAAGTGGCTGAAGATCGCCCGGCGCGCACCGACCGGATCGTTGCTCCACGAACCGGTCGCTTCGGGCTTGAGCGTGTCGATGTGGTGCAGGTCGTTCCACGCCGGGTCGTCCGACCAGGCTGTGAACAGGCCGCGCAGCTGATCGAGCGTCGGCGCGCCGAGCCAGGCGAGCACGGGCGCAGGATCGAGCTTGCGTCGATCGGGCCGGACTAACCGGGCGCGCTGCGCCAGGTGGTTGAGGAATGCCAGCCGATCGGGATCGGGGTCCCGCAGTTGTCGCGTCCACGCCGCGCGGCGCGGATCGAGCAGGTGCGCCAGGAATGTGCACAGATCGTCGGCGAGTGTCGCATCGCCGGATCGAAACGTGTCGGGTGCGGCCACGGGTGGCAGCGTGTCGGTGGGGAGCCCGGGCACAGTCAGCAGGGCGCGCAGTGGATGCAGCTCGGGCGGGGCGACGATCACATCCTGCATGCCGCCCGGTCTCTGCTCGAAACCGCGGAAGATCAGGCCGAGATACCACAACCCCTCGGCAGGGCTGACCGGCGCACGCCACGGCTGATCGCGTTCGAGTCGCGCCGGGCCGATCGGGCGGATGCTGCCGAATCGCTGCGCGAACGCCGATGCGCCCATCGATCCGCCGTTGGCGATCAGCGCGCGCAAGGCCTCGCGTTCGGAGGCAGCCAGTCGTTCTATGATCGCCCGTGCGTGATCAGGGCTGCTCAGCCACGCCGTGATCGCACCCGCGATGGCGCGCGGCTGCGTCGCGTCGAGGGGGACGTCCCAGCGTGAAGCGATGACGCGCAGCAAAGCCGGCTCGGTGTCGATCAGGTATTGGCGGAGCGGGCGCATGATGGGAGTATAGCGCATGTGAGCGAGGGGGCATGGATATGCCGCCGGCGAATCGAGTATAATTTGCCCAGGGAGGCAGCTATGAGTAAGCGATCGATTCCCCGGCGCGGGGTGTGGGCCGTGATCAAGCGCCAGTTCCGGTTGATGGTCGCCCTGATGCGCGATCATCGCGTACCGATCTGGATGCGAGCGATTCCACTGATCGGTTTTGTGTATCTCATCTCGCCGATCGAGCTTCTGCCCGACGTGGCGCTGCTGCCATTCGGCATCCTGGACGATCTGGTGGTGATCATCCTGTGCCTGACTCTTTTTATGGCGCTCGTGCCGCGCGAGATTGTCGAGGATCACCTGAGCTGGCTTGACGCCGCCGACATCACCATCGACGACTTGCAGGACGTGCGCCGCCTGCCGCCGCGTCGTGGGAAGGACTGATGCGCGGCAATCGACGTTCGCCGTCTTTCTGGACCTCGCTCATCCGGCAGTTGCGCCTGGCCTGGCGCTTGCTGCGCGATTCGCGTGTGCCGATCGTGCCCAAGCTGCTGCCGCTGGCTGTGCTGGCCTACATCCTCTCGCCGATTGACTTGTTGCCCGATCTCGCACTCGGCCTCGGCCAACTGGACGATCTGGGCCTGTTCATCCTCGGCCTGCAAGTGTTCCCGCTGATCTGCCCGCCGGAGGTCGTGCGCGCTATCCTCGAAGAGATGGAGGGTAACGTGATCGAAGGCGAGTGGCGGCGCAGCGATTCGGACCCGCCCTCACGCTCGCACCTCCCCAAATCCGACCACTAGACTTTATCGGAAACGAACCTGATCCACAAAGGTACACGAAGGCACACGAAGGTACACGAAGGTACACGAAAAAACATGGGCTATCTTCGCGCCCTTCGTGTGACTTCGTGGAGGAAATCTATTTCCGATGCTGACGCTGGACGCTTATCGGCTCGATGGCCGTGTCGCGATCATTACCGGCGCATCGGGCGGTTTCGGCACGGCGATCGCGCAGTTGTTCGCGCAGGCGGGCGCGCGCTTGACGCTGGCCGCCCGACGCGAAGATCGCTTGAAGGACGTGGCCGCGTCTCTTCCGATTCCGAGCGAGCGCGTGCTGGCAGCGCCGATCGACGTGACGATCGAGCCGCAGGTGGAGCGTATGGTCGATCGGACATTGGAGCGCTTCGGGCGCGTCGACGTGTTGGTGACCGGCGCGGGCCTCATCGCCCGGACGCCGGTCGCCGCGATTCAGGAGGCCGATTGGGATCGGATGATGGCGGTGAATCTCAAAGGCCCGTTCTTGTGCTGCAAGCACGTCCTGCCGCACATGATCGCGCAGCACGATGGCCGTATCGTCAACATCGCGTCGTACTTGGGACTGTTCGCCGGATCGGGCAACACGCCGGCCTACAACGCCTCGAAAGGCGGCGTGGTGATGTTGACGCGATCCATCGCCGTGAAGCATGGGCCGGACGGCATCCGCGCCAACGCGATCTGCCCCGGTTTCATCAAGACCGGCTTGAATCGTGAGATCATCGACGACACGCCCGACCCGGCGGCGAAGGAGCGCGAGATCGCCGCAGCGTATCCCTTGAGGCGGCTCGGCACACCGGACGACGTAGCGTATGCGGCGTTGTATCTGGCGTCCGATGCGTCGAACTGGGTGACGGGCGAGTGCCTGTTGCTGGAAGGCGGGTTGACGGCGGGATGAAACGGGTGTGGTTGATGGGTCGGCTTGTTGGGTGGTTTGTTAGTTGGCTGCTGCTCACATCGATCGCGGCGGCGCAAGGGCCGTCGCTGACGCGCGGCCCGTATCTGCAAGCGACGACGCGAGATAGCGTGATTGTCGTCTGGCAGACGGATGTGGCCGGCGATAGCGTAGTCGAGTACGGCGAAACCGGCTACACCCAAACGGCGAGCGATTCGACGCCGGTGACCACGCACGTTATCACGTTGACCGGGCTGGCTGCCGCGACGACGTATCAATATCAAATCAAGACCGGCGGCACGCTGCTGTATCAATCGACGCTGGCAACCGTACCTGATCCCGGCGCTGCGTTCGATTTCACCGTGATCGGCGACAGTGGCAACGGGTCGTTTGGACAAATGGCCGTCGCGCTGCAACTGGAGGCACTCGACCCCGACTTCCTTCTGCACACGGGCGACGTGATCTATCCACTCGGCCAGGCCAGCGGCTACAACCCGTATTTCTTCACGCCGTACCACTATCTCGTCGATCGCGCCCCTGTCTTCCCCTCGCTGGGCAATCACGACTACGCAACGGCCAACGGCCAGCCGTACCTCGACGCGTTTTATCTGCCTGCTAGTAGTCCCGGCGGCGAGCGGTATTACTCGTTCGATTGGGGTGACGCGCACTTCGTCGCGCTCGACTCGAACTGGGGCTTCACGGTGAACACCTCGATGCTCGATTGGCTCGAGTCTGATCTCGCGGCGTCGACAGCGGAGTGGAAGTTCGTCTTCTTCCACCACGCGCTGTACACCACCGGGCCGCACCGGAACGATCCAACGTTGCCCATCTTGAGGGACGCGCTGGGGCCGGTGTTGTCGAAGTACAAAGTTGACATCGTCTTCAACGGCCACGACCACGCCTACGAGCGCAGCCGACCGCTGAATGGCGTGATCTACGTCGTCACGGGCGGCGGGGGCGGCGACCTGTATTCGGTCGGGACGAGCGGCGACATTGTGTTCTCGGCCAGCGTGTATCATGCCGTGCAGGTGCAAATCGACGGCTGCCTCCTCTCGCTGCGCGCGATCGACATCTCCGGCACGACCTTCGATCAGATCGTGCTGACGAAGTGCCCGCGCATCTATTTGCCCGCCCTCATGAAGAACTGAGCACGATTAGCGCCTTCCTGCCGAGCGGACGTATAATTCGCGTCATGACCGATCCCATTCGCTTGCTGCACTTCGCCGACATTCACGTCGGCATGGAGAACTACGGCCACGTCGATTCGGCCACCGGCATCAACACCCGCGTGATCGATTTTCTGCGCCGGTTCGACGAAGTGATCGAATACGGCCTGTCGCGCGACGTCGATGTGGCGCTGTTTGCCGGCGACGCGTTCAAGACGCGCGATTCCAGCCCGACGCTCCAACG
>DATBWU010000034.1:0-2662 GCA_036514635.1 Anaerolineae bacterium
GCTTCGGCCTGGTAGAGCGTCGGGCGCGACATACCGAAGAGCGCGGCGGCCTCGGCTTTGGAGGCGTGCTCGACCCGCACATGGCGCAGCATCTCGTACTTGGTCTGGACCAGATCGCGGGCATCGAAGAAATCGCCCGCGCCGAACAGTGGGGCGCGTACGCGCTCGGGATGGCGATTGAGAACGCCCTGGCGGTTGAGCCGTTCGCGCTTGGGATCGGGTTTCGGCAAGGCGGCGCCTGGCGAGGTAAAGATGTAATATAAAATACGCCGCTAATGACGAGATGTCAAGGCTATTTATTGACTCGTGCTGGTGTGCGTAGAGTAATATCCGCCATTTCTGTCTCGGACGCGCCAAACACGCATTCCACGCAGCGGCAAATTGAACCTTACAAATGCGGCGTAATTTATTTAACATCGTCGGCCACCTCCAGGAGCCCGTCGAGCAGCACGCAGAGCCGTTGCAAATCGTCGCTACGAAACCATGATCGGCCCGCCGAGGCCTGCGCAAACAGGTCGGGCTGCGCAACATCGGTCCAGGACGCGAGCACCGAGCGCAGCCGCCCTTGTGCGTTGTAGTACATCACCCGATCTTCGCCCCAGTTCTGACGGCGCGTCGTCAGGACAAAGCGAGCTCCGCGCTTCGGATGAAACGGGTGCGTGATCTTGAAGGTTATGGCTGTGAAATCGTCTTCATGACAGACAGTTGCTGACGTGCGAGAAAGGGCGCGTTGAGAATGGAGTTGGCTACGTTAAAAAAAATCTTCTCGCCGGCCTCGAATTGGCTGACTTCGCCGCGATGCAGCCCGCGGCCACGCTTTGGGCGGACACAGTGGCTAACGTGCGTATGCACGAGGCAACTCATCAGCGCCCGATTGATCACTTTGAAGAAGAACGCGCTCATCTGAAGCGGCTCAACCCCGCGGGCTTTGACCTCGCGCGCGTGTGCACGGTGCGCGCCACCAATCGGTTTCGCGTTCCGCTCGATTCCAACCACTACTCGGTGCCTGCGCGCTACGCGGGTCAGCGCCTGACGCTCAAGGCCTATGCCGATCGCGTGTGCCTCTATGACGCCGACCAACTCATCGCGCGTCATCCGCGCAGCATGGATCGGCACCAGGACATCGAAGACCCCGAGCACGTGCAGCAACTCCTGGTGCAACGCAAAAGTGCACGTGAGCAACGCCTGTTGGTGCACTTCCTGGCGCTCTCGCCCCGTGCCCAGGCCTACCGCGAAGGACTCGAGGCCAACCGTGTTAACGCCCGCGTGCACCTGCGCAAGATCCTCGCCCTGGCCGAACTGCACGGCAAAGAGGCCGTCGCTCGCGCCCTCGACGATGGGTTGGAACTGCAGGCCTTCAGCGCCGATTACATCGCCAATATTCTGGCCGCACGCCGGCGCATCGGCCCCGAGCCGGCCGCCCTGCAGCTCACGCGGCGTGCCGACCTGCTCGAATTGGAATTGCCCGAACCCGATCTGTCCATCTACGACCACGACGAAGAAGGAAACGATGATGAAAACACGCCCTGACCAAGCCAATACCGATGCCGATGCACTGCGCGCGCATCTCAGCGCGTTGCAACTGCCGTTCATGCTCGAGAACCATCAGGCATTGGCGCAGACCGCTGCCGACAAGCACTGGTCGCACCTGAACTACCTCTCAGAGATGCTGAGCGGCGAGGCCGCCGCGCGCGAAGATCGTCGCGTGAAGCGATGCATCAAGCTGGCTCGCTTCCCCGTGCTCAAGACACTCGATCAATTCGACTGGAACTGGCCCACCAAGATCAACCGGCTGCTCATCCAGAACATCTTTCACCTGGACTTCGTCAAACAGCGCGCCAACGTCGTGTTCATCTCCGGCACCGGGCTGGGCAAGAGCCATCTCATGACCGCGCTGGGCCATGCCGTGTGCCTGCGTGGCCAGTCTGTGCTGTTTACCGGCGCCATCGAAATCATCAATACATTGAGCGTCGCGCACGCCAGCGGCAGCATCAAACGCGCGTTGCACCAATACATCAAACCTGCGGTCCTCTGCATCGACGAACTCGGCTACCTGCCCATCGACAAGTTCGGCGCCGACTGCTTGTTCCAGATCATCAGCCACCGCTACGAGCGCGGTGCCACGGTGATCACTACCAATCGCGTATACAAGCAGTGGGCCAGCATCTTCAACAACGACGCCGTCCTCACCTCGGCCTTGCTGGACCGCCTACTGCACCACGCCGAGACCGTGCGCATCGAGGGCAAAAGCTATCGATCGAAGGATCAGATCGAGATCTGAAGTACCGCTCAGTTCACCGGCCGACTGCTTGCGCAAACCATGTGCCCGTCAAAATCCCTCAGCAATTTCAAACCGGCTAAGTTCCGGCATCTTCGCACCGGCGGCCGCATTCGGCACAACACGTAAGCTCGAGAGGATCACAAGCACGCTTGAGAGCACGTCCCAACAGATACTTGCTGCCGTTGGGGGAGCAAAAGTCGAGCAGTTTCAGGATATCTCCAAGGTGTCGGCTCATGTGCGCGAGCGGCTGAAGGGAGCTCGAAGCGTTAGCGACTTGACATGGGGAGCGAGGATCCAGCAGCCTAATCCCGCTCATAAGAACGCGTACACCAAGTACCGGGAGCACGTTGCAGAGTTTGGCACGAAACAGAATGTGGTCTA
>DATBWU010000035.1:0-4524 GCA_036514635.1 Anaerolineae bacterium
GGCGGCGGTGTTGCTCATCGTCGCCGAGCGCTTCGGCAAGCGGTCGCGAGAGCTCCAGGACATCGACACGACCGATGCCGTGGTGGTCGGCGTGTGGCAGTCGCTCGCGCTGTTTCCCGGCGTCAGCCGCTCCTCGGCGACGATCGCGGGCGGCATGTTGCGCGATCTGAAGCGATCGACGGCGGCGCGTTTCAGTTTCCTCATGTCGATTCCGGCGCTGCTCGGCGCGGGCGTCGTGGCGATCAAAGACTTGCTAGGCAACACGGCGCTGCTCTCGGCGCTTGCGCTGCCGCTGGCCGCGGGATTCATCGCTGCTGCGATCAGCGGATATCTGGTCATCCGCTGGCTGCTGGGTTATTTGCAGCGCCGGTCGCTCAACGTGTTCGTCGTCTATCGCCTTCTTTTCGGCGCGCTGTGCCTGATTGTGGCATTGGCTCGGATGCGGTAATCGACATCTGTTATCGGCATCTGGAGCATCTGGAGACATCGGCATCTGTCATCGGCTCCGGAGATGCCTTCTACGAGCGTGTATGCGTCACTCATCACGTATCACGTATCACGTATGGCGTATCACGTTTTACGTTTTACTCCTGACTCTCCCTGCCTGTGCCGAAACGCCTCGCGTCACTCCAGCCCCGCTGACGATCCGCATCGCCACGTCGTCCACGCTGTCCGTTCTGCTCGACGACCTGGGCGACGTGTATCGCGCCGATCATCCCTGGATCACGATTCAACAGGAGTCGCTCGACAGTGCCGCCGCACTCGACTTGTTGGAAAGCGGCGCCGTCGATCTGGCCTTCGTCTCGTGGCTGCCCGCCGATCTCGATTCGCGCACCTGGGTATCGCCGCTGGCGTACGATGCGGTCACGGTGATCGTCCATCCGTCGAATCCGGTCGATGGCGTCAGCCTGGCTCAACTGCGCGACGTGTTTCAGGGCCGCGTGGGCGACTGGTCGGCGTTGGGCTGGAGCGGGCCGGCGTTGAGCGCCGTGAGCCGCGAAGACGGATCGGGTACGCGCGCAGCCTTCGACGAGGCGGTGATGGAAGGTCGCCCGGTCACGCTGAATGCGCTTGTCCAGCCGGATAGCGGTGCGATGATCGATTATGTGGCGCGCACGCCGGGGGCGATCGGCTACGTGTCGCGTGGGCGCGTCACGCCCGCCGTCAAGCCGATCGCGGTCGAGGGTGTCGATCCGAGTCCGCTCAACGTGGTGAATGGGACGTATCCGATCGGGCGCGTGTTGTACGTGCTGGCGCACGGCGAGCCGGCGGGCGGCATCCGCGAGTTCGTCGCGTGGCTGCTCGACGAAGAGGGTCAGCAGGCGATAGCCGAGCGCGGATTCGGGCGCGTCAAATAAAGAACCCGACCTCGCGCAGGGTGTCGGGTTTTTGTTGTTCACGTCGCGCCGCGTAAGCGCGCTCGCCGGAAGCGGGTATAATGAGGCCGGCACTGACCCAACCCGCTATGGCCGTCGCCCTGCCTGCTACTCAGATTATCACTTTGCTTCAACGGCTGCCGCTCTTCGCCGACGTGCCGGAGGGTGAGTTGCTGTCGCTGACCGAAGACTGTCGCGTCGATCGGTTCGACATCGACGGCGTGATCTTCCGGCAGGGCGAGCCGTGCGATCGGATCTGGCTGGTGTATCAGGGCCGTGTCAAGATCGTGCGGCACGAAGAGGATGGCCGCGAGGTGATCCTGGAGATTATCCCGCCCGGCGAGGTGTTCGGCGGTGGTGCGATTTTCCTGCCGGAACAACCCGCCGATGCGCGGGCCGCGACCGAAACGGAGGTCGTCAGTTTCTCCAAGCAGGTCTACTCGGAGTTTCTGGTTGAGCACCCGCGAGCGGCGCTGAAACTGATCCGCATGTTGGGCGCGCGCCTGCACGCCTCGATCGAGATGAGCAGCCTGACCGGCGAGCGCGTCGATCGGCGGCTGGCGCACATCCTGCTGAAACTCGCCGCGCGCACCAGCCGTCCCGACCCGGAGGGCACGCTGATCACCATCTCGCTGTCACGCCAGGACCTGGCCGACATGTGCGGCACGACGCTCGAGACGGCCATCCGCGTGATGTCGCGCTTCCGCGCCGAAGGTCTGATCAAGACCCGGCGCGGCGGTTACCTGCTGATCCTCGACCCGGATAGACTGAAGCAACTCGCAAAAACGTAAGGCTCAATGGGTGTTTCAAGGAGGTCGATGCAACGAATCCGCGACGGATAAACGGATACAACCCACGCACTAGCGCGCCTGGCGAGGATTCGTTTATCCGTTTTCCATCCGATGCCTCGGTTGCTCACCTCCCTGAAATCCGGGAAGAGCCAAACGTAAAACGTGACGAGTGATACGCCAGAATTACGTTTCACGTATCACTCATCACGTGTTGGCATCGGTTCGGGCAGTCGAAGCACGCCGGCCGGGCATGATCGATCCATCCACCGCACGTATGGCAATGCACGCCGGCCTGATAGCACCAGACCTCAACCTCCGCCTCGCCGCAGTGCGGGCAGGCCACGTACTCCGGGAATGGATCGGGCAGCGGCAGTCCCGATTCCGACAACCGGGCCAGGATTTCGTCGCAATCGCGCATCTGCGAAGGATCGTGCTGCGTCATAGTTCAGAATCCCTGCACGGTCAGAGATGACGGATGGCCAAAGGTTTCCCGGCTGAGGCCCGCTGCCCGGTGCGGGCGCTTTCGCCGATCGCCGGAGGCTGAGAGCCTGTCTGAAAAGCAGGAGGATTGGAGCCGGATCGCCGACTCACTTGCCCCCGTAGCGAAGCGGAGTGGGGTTAGTCGGCATTTGACCGGCTGAAGCCGGTGCGCCCCGGCTTTTCAGACGGCCTCTGAGGCTACTTCTGCAACGTGCGCATGTACGCGATGATGTCGTAAAGGTCCTGCTCGCTCAGGGCCGGGTTCCCACCCTTCGGCGGCATATCGACGCCGGCGGTGTTGGCCGGATCGGTGGATGGGCGACCTTTCATGACGAATGCCACCGCATCGGCATCCGACAACCCTTTGAAGAACTCGCTCACCGTCAGGTCCTTGCCCAGGCCCGGCAGACCTTTGGCATCCGGGCCGTGGCACGACGCGCACGTGCCCTGAAACTTTGCCTCGCCGACTTTGGCGTCGCCGGTCTTGGCCGCGGCCGGCTTGGCCGTCGGCGCGCCGCCGGAAGTCGATGTCGATCCGCCGCCGCAGGCCGTCAACACCAGCAGGCTCACAACGGCCACGCTGAATAGAGTGAACCACCCAGACTTCATTATGAAATCCTCCCAGAGAGTTGATGAGTCTTGGTAGATCACGGATCGCCGACTTTAGTCGACATTTAGGCACTTTGCGCCGACTGAAGTCGGCGTTCCATGTGTTTCCGTGATCTACCGAGTCTGCGAGATCCCTCTCGCGACTGTTACCGGCCGTGCATCTCCATGTGCGCCGCCGCGCGCGCCTCGTCGAACGTCAAGGCGTTCACGCCGAGGCCGGCGGCGAATGTCTCCGCGGCCGCCTTCTCGGCAAACGCGACGATGCCATGCCCCATCGGCGATTGGATACTCGGGCCGACCACGTAGAACGCCTTTTCACCGCGCAGCCATTTCTCGGTGTCGTGATCGTGCACGAACCACGCCCGGACCTGGTGCTCGGGGTGATCTCCGTGGTATCCGAACATATCGCCAATGTCGTCGAACTTGCGCGTCTCGCCGTCGGCCAACACCGTCGCAGCGGCGAACTTCGCGTCGCTGATGATCATTCCACACGCATCGCACAGGTCTCGCCCGTAGGCGATGTCGGGCGGCTGAGGCGCGCTGTTGTCCGAAGGGGCGCAGGCGGAGAATAAAAGCGTAATGAGTAAAACGTAGAACGTGATGCGCGATGCGTGATGCGTGTTACGTATTGCGTGTTGCGTGGCTCTCATAGATCGCCTCGACGGTTGAAGAACGCGAAGGCAGCGCCGAACGACACAACAATCCAGCCAACCAACAAACCCGCCAGCAGAAGCGGCAACACTGCGCCAAACTGATACGCGGCGAACTGCCCCACCGGGCCGAGCGTGTCGAGTGTCGCGCGCAGGCTGTAGATCGCCGACAACTTGAAAACTTGCAGCGGGTTCACCAGTAGCATCCCCAACAACGCGGCCGGCGTAGGTCGCAGCGCCAGCGTCGCGCCGGCGACGCCGAGATCGCCCAGAAAGACCAGGGCCAACCACAGCACCAGCGCTGCGCCGGAAGCCGTCGAGGCCCTGCGCGTCAAGGCGCTGATGACGAAGCCCAATCCCAGCGATGCCAGCGCCAACAACAACGTGTTGCCTGCCAGCGCCAGATAGGCCGATGCGTTATCGCCGCCCGTCGAGGCCAACCCCAACCCGGCCAGGCCGAAGCCCAACGCCAGTGCAGCGATCACGGCCAGCGCCGCGCCGATCGCCTTGCCGAAGAATACTTCTGCACGGCTGATTGGCTGCGCCAGCAGATAGACCAACGTGCCTCGTTCGCGATCGGCGGCCAGCGCGCCCGCGCCGACCGTCAATCCGATCAGC
>DATBWU010000036.1:0-16489 GCA_036514635.1 Anaerolineae bacterium
CGCCGACTCGCCGCTACTCGCCCCGACCTTTATCGTTCGCCGCCCAGCAGGCTCAAGAAGTGGATCGAGGCCTCGATGCCGCGATAGAAATTGGGTAGGTGGAATTTTTCGTTGGGCGCGTGCAGGTTGTCGTCGGTCAGCCCCAGACCCATCAGCACCGTGTCGATGCCGAGCATTTGCTTGAACGAGGCCACCACCGGGATCGATCCGCCTTCGCGCAGAAAGACCGGTTTCGCGCCGAAGGCGCGCTGCAACGCGATGGCGGCGGCCTTGATCGCCGGGGTGTTCCGATCGACGAGGACACCTTGCCCACCGTGCAGCGACTTCGTCTCGACACGCACCTGCGGCGGCGCGATGCGCTTCAGGTGATCGCACAGCAGACGGCTGATCTCGCGGTGATCCTGATCGGCCACCAGCCGGCAACTGATTTTGGCTCCGGCTTTCGCGGGCAGGACGGTCTTGCTGCCTTCGCCCTGATACCCGCCCCAGATGCCGTTGATTTCCAGCGTGGGACGTGCGGTGACCTGCTCCAGTACCGTGTACCCGGTCTCGCCCCAGGTTTGCTCGACGCCGGCATCCTTTTTGAACTGCTCCTCGCCGAACGGAACCTCGGCCAGCGTCTGGCGCTCGTCGTCGTCGATCGGGCGAACTTTGTCGTAGAAGCCCGGCACAGTGATGTGCCCGTTGGGGTCTTTTAGCGACGCGATCATCTCGACCAGTGCCTGAATCGGGTTGTAGATCGCGCCGCCGAACGAGCCGGAGTGCAGATCGGTAGCCGGGCCGGTCAGCTCGACCTGAATGTACGACAGCCCGCGCAGCCCGTAAGCGAGCGCGGGTAGGTCGGGGCGCAGCATGTGCGAATCGGAAATCAGCGCCACATCGGCAGCCAGCTCGGCCTTGTGACTTTCGATGAAGGGATCGAGACTCGGCCCGCCGATTTCCTCCTCACCTTCGATGATGAACTTGAGGTTGACCGGGGGACGGCCCGTCGTCTTGAAGTACGAATCGACTGCCTTGAAGTGTGCGAAGATCTGGCCCTTGTCGTCGGACGCGCCGCGCCCGTACAGGTCGTCGCCGCGCACCACCGGCTCGAACGGGTCCGAATGCCACAGGCTAAGCGGATCGACCGGCTGCACGTCGTAATGGCCGTAAATCAGCAGCGTAGGCCGATCTTGGCCTGCACCCGGCCAGTCGGCCAGCACGATCGGATGGCCGGCGGTCGGGTGCACCGATGCACTGAAGCCGATGGACATGAGGTGTTCGGCGGCCCACTGCGCGGCGCGTTCAATGTCGGGCTTGTGGTTCGGTTGGGCGCTGATGCTGGGGATCGAGATGAACTGCTTAAGCTCGGCGAGATGCTGCTCGCGGTGATCGCGGGCATATTGCAGGGCGTTAGACGACATGTTCTCTCCAGTCACAAGAACGAATAAACGGATACCACCCATGTGCCCGCTGGTCTAGCGGGGATTCGTTTATCCGAGCCTATCCGGTGCTTTGGCTCGGCTCAGACCTGCGCGCCGGCCCGAGGTCAACAGCTCACCTCCCTGAAACTCATGAAGAGCGAATCCGACAGGACTTGTCCATAAATAACTTCCGGCTTTTGCTCCGCCGGACACATGCGCCGCGCTGCGCGCAGCGCAGTGCGGTGTGAGCAATCCGGCGGCTGAAAACGGCGGATTGCTCACACCGCACCTGCAAACACCGCAGGTGGGTGCAGGTGTCCGCCTTGAGCCTTAATCGGGAAGTAGTTCTTGGATGAGTCCTAAGCCGCGCTGAGAGCGTTCGGCAATTGCCTCACGCCTATCGCCCGACGATTCATCGTCGGGCTAATCAAGAAAAGCCGGATAAATCCGGCTGAAGCGGCAAACAGCCTGCTTCAGCCGGCTTCGCTTTTTCAGCCCGGTGATTCATCACCGGGCATTGCTCGCGCTGGATAAAGGAAACCTGGCCCGAACTAGGGTTCAGACCCAGGCGTGGGGCCTCGCCACCCCCGGAACGGGGTCAGGCTGCCGCATGTGCGCTACAGGCTGAAACCTGCACTCCAGTGATTGGACAAAAGCCCACGTGATTATACTTTCGTTCACGACCTTCGGCAATGTGATGCACAGAGGATTTTCTTCAAGCGTGGTTGCCTTTTGGTTGGAACCGGTTTATAATCTCTTCACTCTTATCCGCAATGGGGGCAGGTCATGGTGGAGCACGACGAACAGAGGTCGGGTGAAAGGAGTGCGCCTCCGAGCCAATCAAGCGAACAATCTTCAATGCAGGAGCTGCTGGACGCCCAGGATTTCCGACAGTTTAAGCGCGGCGACATGCTGCGCGGCAAGATTGTCCGGATTGAGGCCAGCGAGATTTTGGTCGATGTCGGGACGAAATCGGAAGGCGTAATCAGTCTGCGTGAGATGGACAGCGCGACGAGCGAGGCGGTAGTCGATCTGCACGAAGGCGACGAGGTGCAGGCTGTGGTCGTCTCACCGGAAGACCGCGATGGGCGCGTGGTGTTGGCTTTGGGCCGCTCGCACACCGATCGCGACTGGAAGGACGCCGAAGCGCTGTTTCAATCGCAGGATGTGTTTGAAGGCGTAGTGGCGGGCCATAATAAGGGCGGGCTGATTATCAAAATCGGCAAGGTGCGCGGCTTCGTGCCGGCCTCGCAACTGGTGTCCGCGCGTGGCGGCGAGGGCGAAGGAGGTGAAGAGAGCCGGGAAGCCAGCAAGGAAAAGCGTTGGGCGGCGATGACCGGCCAGACGCTGCAACTGAAGGTCATCGAGCTGGATCGACAGCGCAACCGGCTGATCCTATCCGAGCGCGCTGCCATGCGCGACTGGCGCAAGACGCAAAAAGAGCGACTTCTTTCGGAACTGAAGGAAGGTGACATCCGCGAAGGCAAGGTGATCAGCCTGGCCGATTTCGGCGCATTCATCGACCTGGGCGGCGCGGACGGGTTGGTGCACCTGTCGGAGATTTCTTGGAAACGGGTTAACCATCCACGGGAAGTCTTGAAAGTTGGGCAGATCGTGAAGGCGCAGGTCATCAATATTGATACCGAGCGCAAACGCATCGGTTTGAGCCTGAAGCGCCTGGAGATGGATCCGTGGGCCTCGGTGGAAAAGCGCTACAAGGTCGGCCAGTTAGTCGAAGGGACCATCACCAAACTTGCCAAATTCGGCGCGTTTGCCCGCGTCAAGGATGATGAGGAAATCGAAGGGTTGATCCACGTTTCGGAACTATCCGACGGTCATGTCAATCATCCAAAAGAGGTGGTTCACGAGGGACAGGTGGTAACGCTTCGTATTATCCGCATTGAACCAGAGGAGCGGCGGCTGGGCCTGAGCCTGAAGCGTGTAGCCAAGGGCGAATACGCTGATACGGATTGGCAGCAAGGATTGGCCGAAGCAACCAATGGTGAACCCCCCACCGATGAACCCTCCGGGGACAGTGGGCCGGCTCCAGAGGGGTAACAGGCGCGTAACAGTTGCCTTTCACCCTCGTTATCCCTCACGCCAAAATCCAAAAGCGTGATATATTTCTAGGGAGCGCCGAACCCACAGCGGGACCGGCGCTCCCGTCAATGAAGCGAGGTTTGATTGCCCCGGCGTAATTCTGGTGGGATTTGACCGGGACGGAGGTTGAACGTGTCCAACAAACTCGATCGGTTTACCCAACGCGCGCGGCGCGTGCTGACCTTTGCGCAGGAAGAAGCCGAGCGATTGAATCATAACTACATCGGCACGGAGCACTTATTGCTCGGCCTGATGCGAGAGGAAAGCGGGGTCGCCGGCCGCGTGTTGCGCTCGCTGAACGTGCAGCCGGGCCAGGTGATGGAAATGGTCGAGCGCATCACCGGCCCGGGCCGGCGCACGCCGTTCAGCAAGATCGATCTGACGCCGCGCACCAAGCGGGTGATTGAGCTGGCCGTCGAAGAGGCACGCCGCATGGGCCACCACTACATCGGCACGGAGCACCTGCTCTTGGGATTGGTGCGCCAGGGTGACGGTGTGGCGATGGACATTTTGCGGCAGTTGGGTGTGACGCCGGAGCACATCCGGCGCGAGATGGCGAAGGAATTGCAGGAAGCCTCGCAGGGCTATGCCCCCTCACGCGAGGGGAGGCCGCCACCCAGGAAAGAGCGCGCCAAGACGCCCCTGGTCGATCAACTGGCGACCGACCTGACGGCGATGGCCGAAGAAGGCAAACTCGATCCCGTCATTGGCCGCGAGACCGAGATCGAGCGCGTCATCCAGATTCTCTCTCGCCGCACCAAGAATAACCCGGCGCTCATCGGCGAGCCGGGCGTCGGCAAGACGGCCATCGTCGAGGGGCTGGCCCAGCGCATCGTGAACGGGCAGACACCGGAATCGCTGTTGGGCAAGCGCGTGCTGCAATTGGACGTGGGATCGCTAGTGGCCGGGACGATGTATCGCGGCCAGTTCGAAGAGCGCCTGAAGCGTGTGATCGAAGAGCTCAGGAACTCGGACGCGATCCTGTTCATCGACGAGGCGCACATGCTGGTGGGCGCGGGCGCGGCGGGATCGGCCATCGATGCGGCCAACATTCTCAAGCCGGCGCTGGCGCGCGGCGAATTGCAATGTATCGGCGCGACGACGCTGAACGAGTACCGCAAATACATCGAGAGTGACGCCGCGCTGGAACGCCGCTTCCAGCCCGTGTTGGTCGACGAGCCGAGCATCGACGAGACGATCGAAATTCTCAAGGGTATCCGCGAGCGCTACGAGCAACATCACAAGCTGCGCATCACCGACGCGGCGCTGGAACAGGCGGCTCGCCTGGCTGCGCGCTACATCCCCGATCATTTCATGCCGGACAAGGCCATCGATCTGATCGACGAAGCGTCGTCGCGCGTGCGCATGTACAAAGCGCCGCAGACCAAGCGCCTGCAGGAGGCGCACGCCGAATTGAAGCATGTGCAGAAAGAGAAGGAGCACGCGCTGGAAGAGCGCCGCTACGACGACGCCGCCGACCTGCGCAACCGCGAGGAAGACTTGCTGGAGCAGATCGAGCAGGTCCGCGCCAACTGGGAACACGGCGAAGACGTGACCCAGGTGACGCCTGAAGACATCGCCGAGATGGTCAGCATGTGGACGGGCATCCCCGTGACACGCATCGCCGGCGAAGAGTCTGCGCGGCTGATCCACATGGAAGAAGACCTGCACAAGCGCATCGTCGGCCAGAACGAAGCGATCGAGTCGATGTCGAAAGCCGTGCGCCGGGCGCGCGCCGGCCTGAAAGACCCTCGGCGGCCGATTGGCTCATTCATGTTCCTCGGCCCGACCGGCGTGGGCAAGACCGAGCTGACGAAGGCGCTGGCCGAGTTGCTCTTCGGCAGTGAGGACGCGCTGATCCAGATCGACATGAGCGAATTTATGGAGCGGCACAACGTGTCGCGGCTGGTCGGCGCGCCGCCCGGCTACGTCGGTTACGACGACGCGGGCCAGTTGACCGAAACCGTTCGCCGCCGCCCCTATTCGATTGTCGTCTTCGACGAGGTCGAGAAGGCGCATCCCGAAGTCTTCAATATGCTGCTGCAGATCATGGAAGAGGGCCACCTGACCGACGCGCGCGGGCGCAAGGTCGATTTCCGCAACACGATCATCATCATGACCAGCAACATCGGCGCGGACATGATCCAGCGCCAGACCTCGCTGGGATTCAACATCAAGCGCGACGAGGTTCAAGAAGCGAGCCTGGCTTATAGCGACATGCGCAAGAAACTGACCGAGGCGTTGAAGCGCGCCTTCCGGCCCGAGTTCATCAATCGGCTCGATAGCGTTGTCGTCTTCCGTGCGCTGAGCAAAGACGACATCAAGCAAATCGTCAGCCTGGAATTGGTGAAGGTGCAGGAGCGCTTGAAGGATCGCCACATCAAGATCGAAGCGACCGAGGCGGCCAGGACCTTCCTCGCCGACAAAGGCTACGATCAGGACTACGGCGCGCGCCCGCTGCGGCGCGTCATCCAAAACGAAGTGGAAGACAAATTGTCCGACGGCTTCCTATCCGGCAAGTTCAAGGATGGCGACACTGTCGTGATCGACCTGCTGGAAGGCAATCTCGACTTCCGTGTGGTGCGCGATGCGCCGGAGACGCCGGTTGTGCAGGAAGCGGTGTTGGCGTGATAGAAGTGTGAGAGTGTGGGAGTTGGGCCGCCGGGTGAAAGTCCGGCGGCTTTTTTGTTTGCTTGTAACTGCGCACACGGCGATGGGTCATCAACGGATGGGTCATCAACGGATGGGTCATCAACGGATGGGAAACGGACAAGCGGATAGAAACGGATGGAAGCGGATGGAAGCGGATGGAAGCGGATATAATTCGGGCGATGGGCCAACCAACTATCCAACCATCCAACCAACCGGTCACCTTGCGCCTCGATGCGATGGCTTACGGCGGCGATGCGATCGGCCGCGTGGATGGTAAAGCGATCTTTGTGCACGGCGGGATCGCCGGTGAGGTGGTGCGCGCTGAGATCGTCGCGGATCGGGGTCGATTCGCGCAGGCGCGTGTGGTGGAGGTTGTCGAAGCCTCGCCGGATCGCGTCACTGCACCCTGCCCGCACTTCGGGTTCGATGCGAATGCGTGCGGCGGATGCCACTGGCAGCACATCGACTATGCTGCGCAGGTGCGCTTCAAGACCGATATTGTGCGCGAGCAGTTGAGACGTATCGGGCGGATCGGCGCGGTGCCCGTGCGCGATACGATTCCTAATCCCCACCCGTGGGCGTATCGCAATCACGTTCAGTTCAGCGTGACGGCCGATGGCCGCCCGGGGTTTCAGGCGGCGCGCAGCAATCGCGTGGTCCCGGTTCGGGAGTGCCACATCGTCGAGCCGCCGATTGCCGGGTGGCTGAAATCAGCCGGACGCCAGGAAGCGAGTCGAGTGGAAGTGCGCTCGTCAGATGGCGGTATGGCAGTTTGGAAGCCAGGTGTGGGCGCGTCGCATTTGCGATTCACAGTCAAAGGCGCGGTGTTCCGCGTATCTGCCGAGAGTTTCTTTCAGGTGAACACCTGGCTGATCGAGACATTGGTCGATTGGGTCGTTCAGGGACTCGAGTTGCGCGGCGGCGAGAGTGTGCTGGACGCCTACTGCGGGGTTGGCTTGTTCGCACGCTTCATCGCGCCGATCGCGCGTCGCGTCGTCGGGATCGAGTCGAGCCAGAGCGCGATAGCCGATGCGCGAGTGAATCTGGGACCATTTCAGAACGTCGAGCTGAGAGAGGGGCCGGTCGAGAATGAGTTGGCGGGGGCCGGGGACTTGGACGCGGCGATCGTCGATCCGCCCAGGAGCGGCTGCGGGCCGGCGGTGATCGAGGGCCTGATCGCGAAGCGGGTGAGGCGACTGGTGTACGTGAGCTGCGATCCGTCGACGCTGGCCCGCGACGCGCGGCAGTTGATCGACAGCGGGTATCGGCTGGTGGATTTGCAGCCGCTTGACATGTTTCCGCACACGTATCACATCGAATGCGTCGCGCACTTCGAGCGCGAGCGTGGATCGAATTGGTTGCAGGACGGTAACCAAACCGATAGGTTTGGCGAATGCGAGTCGGGATATGATCGGAACGGGTGACAGGCATCTCCGCTCAACTTACGAGCATCTCGCGGAGATGTGGAAGGTTGGCCGATGAAGGTCGCGCTGGTGAACGGGGATTATCCCCGCCGCGAAGTTGTGGCGCGCGGGCTGTCCTACAAGTTAGGGCACGCTCGTGTCGAGGCGTTCGAGTACGTCGAAAATGTGCTGTTATCTTCGATGGATTACGAGGTGTTCGTCGTCTACAACAACTTCGGGCACTACACGAGCGGCGTGCAGGGTGCGCAGGCAATCCGCGACAAAGCGCCGAACGCGCTGATCATCGGCGTCAGTGCTACGCCCTACGCCGACCGGCGCTTCCTGTCCGCCGGGGCCGACGACTTCCTTCTGTTGGCGGGCAACGAGATCACCGAACTGGCGAACATCATCGAGCGGAATCTGGCCCGAAGGGCAACGGCAGCCGTCAATGGATTGCCTTCGGCGAACCCCCGCGCGCCTGCCCTCGCGCCTTCGGCGCGGGGGTCGCGCGAGGGCGGGTCGGACAAGCCGATAACAAATGAACCGCGAAGGTGACCGGCACTTACGCGCTCGAAGCAAGTGCCGGTCACCTTTAACTCACGGGGGATGCAGGCGATGCGCAATCGAGATATACTCAGGTATCACGAGCAAAACGCAAAGGGTTGCCCATTCCGTTTCACGTTCCACGCGCTGATCGAGGAGCAGGATGCCTGCCAAGACCAAAACCCGAACCGTCTTTATCTGCCAGCAGTGCGGATCGCAACAGCTCAAATGGATGGGGCGCTGCCCCGACTGTGGCGAGTGGAACTCGCTGGTCGAGACGACACAGAGCAAGCCTGATCGGGACCGATCACCCGGCTTGAGCCTGCCGCGATCCGTACCGACGCCGCTGACGCAAGTCAAGTCGGAAGGCCACGATCGTATCCCGATGGCGATGGAAGAGTTCAGCCGCGTGCTGGGCGGCGGCATCGTGCCGGGTTGCCTGGTGCTGGTCAGCGGCGATCCGGGCATTGGCAAATCGACGCTGCTGACGCAGGTCGCCGCGCAGATCGCGCAAGCACACGGGCCGGTGCTTTACGTGTCGGGCGAAGAGAGCGCGCAACAAATCAAGATGCGCACCGATCGGCTGGGCCTGTCCAGCGAACATCTACACCTGCTGACCGAAACCGATCTCGACGAGATTCTCGGCCACATCGAGCAACTGAAGCCGACGCTGGCGATCGTCGATTCGATCCAGACAGTCTACCTCAGCGAGTTGACCTCGGCAGCAGGATCGATCTCGCAGGTGCGCGAGTGCGCGGCGCGTTTGCAGACGCTGGCCAAGACCACCGGCACGAGCGTGTTCCTGGTGGGACACGTCACCAAGTCGGGCGCGATCGCCGGGCCGAAGGTGCTGGAGCACATCGTCGATACGGTGCTGTATCTAGAAGGCGATCGGCATCATGCCTACCGCTTGTTGCGCTCGACGAAGAACCGCTTCGGCGCGACGAGCGAGGTCGGCGTGTTCGAGATGCGCGGGTCGGGCATGGCCGAGGTGGCAAATCCGAGCGAAGCCTTTCTGGCCGAGCGCCTGCCGGCCGCGCCCGGATCGTCGATCGCGGTGACGATGGAGGGCACACGCCCGTTGTTAGTGGAGGTGCAGGCGCTGGTCAGCACGAGTGCGTTCGGCTTGCCGCGCCGCACGCCGAACGGCGTGGACATGAACCGATTGTTGCTGCTCGCCGCCGTGTTGAGCAAGCGGCTCGGATTGAAGTTTGGCGATCAGGATGTGTTCGTCAACGTGATCGGCGGGCTGCACGTCGGCGAGCCGGCGGCCGACGTGGCGATCGCGGCAGCCATCGCGTCGAGTTATCGTGATGCGCCGGTCGCCGCCGATCTGGTTCTGGTGGGCGAGGTGGGCCTGTCGGGCGAGCTGCGCGCGGTGGGACAACTCCAGGCGCGTCTGAACGAAGCGGCGAAGCTCGGCTTCAAGCGCGCGGTGATCCCCAAGACGTATCGCCGCGCGGACCACCTGCCGGACAAGATCGAGGTTGTCACGGCGCGGAGTCTGGGTGAGGCGCTGGACATTGCTCTGGCGCGACCGAACAGATAACCTCCACGAAGGACACGAAGAACCACGAAGCATTGATTGGTGTTCCTTCGTGTGACTTCGTGGATCAAGAATAACAAGGGCCGGGCACTCCTCGTGTTCGGCCCTTGTTTGTAAGTTATTCCTCGCCTACGTCCAGCCGCATGAACAGCATCGAATGCACGGTCCCCGGTTCGATGGGTGGGTACTCGATGGTGAAGGCGAGTGACTGCACCGGTTGGAACAGCGCGCAGGCCTGGCAGGACTGGCCGCTGGCGCTGAGGCCGAGCGCAATCAGATCGATGAGCGTCTTGGGTTTGAAGTACGCGTAACCGATGGTATTGTCCGGCAGTGGCGCGATGGCCGCTTTGAAGTCTTCATCGTCGGCGAGTGGGCGGTCGCCCGCGTTCGCGATTTTCTGCGCGGCGGCCTCTGGGAACGCGGCGACGAGCCGATCGTCCATCAGGCCGTACACCAGGGTCGGCTCACCGCTGAAACGGTCCAGCAGGCCGTGCAATGGATAATCGCCCACCGTCACATCTTCGATCGAGAGTACGCCGTTGGATTGCTCGACCAGCGCGCCGAACATTTTTCCGAAGCTGGCTTCAGCGGCCTGCTTGTCACTGGCTTCGAGGATCAGTGCGAAGCCGAAGGGAGATGCGCCAGGGCCGCCTAGCAGCCCACTCCCCGGCAGCATGGCGAACGCGGCCTCGCCGCTGGCCCAGTTGAAATCGCTTGTCAGGTCGATCCCGGTCTGGCGCTCGAAGTCGGCCAGCATGTCGAGGGCCATCGGATTCGTCGTTTGCATCAGCTTCAGTATGTCGGCGAGTGCGTCCGAAAGTCTGCGCCCGCTGAGGTACACGAAGGTCGAATCGGGCACGGCGCGCAGCAGGCGATTGGGATTCGGCTCGGCTTTCTGTCCGGTCTTCTCCTCGACCGGTAGTTTGACGCTCGGATCGCCGGTCGAAAGGAATTCCAGGATAATGCCATTCGGCTCGAACGTCAGACCCATGCCGAAAGTCTGCGTGTCGAATGTGGATGGATCGAATGCAGAAGGCGACGGAGTTTGGGCAGCCTGTTCGAGCACCGGCTTGATGACGGCCGCCACGTCGAGGTAGAGCGTCGCAGCTCGCCCACCGCGCAACGGATTCAGCGTCGAAGCAAAGCGGGTCTGCGTGTCCAGCCCTTTGCCGTCGAGCAGCGCGTCGATCGCCGCGTGCAGCCAATCAGGCCCGTTGGCTAAGATCACCATGTTCTTGAGCGTGGCGTACGCGGTGCCGGCGTTCGGGTTTGGGCCGACCTGTTCAACCGTTGCCACGTCGCGGTAAGTCTGCTCGCGAAACTCCACGCCGTGCGATTCGGTGTCGGCTCGCACTTTGGCAAGGAAAGCGTCGGACTTGGTTGTGTCGCGCGTCAGCACTGCCACGACATACACCGGCGGTGAAACATTGGGCGCGGGAAAGCCGAGCGGCAGATTGCTGAAGCCCAATCCGATCTCATCGCCCAGCCACGGCGCGATGTCTTGATCCCAATCGAGGTCGCTGGCGAACAGCGACCTGCGAATGTTATCTTCCAGCGGCTTGAAGATCGCCGGGTCGCTCCACGCCTTGCGGATGGCACCACCGTTGGGCAGCTGGTCGTAGCGAGGATGGAAGGCGAGATAAATCTGTGTGTCGGCGGGCATCGCCGCCGCAGTGAGATTGGGCGTGCTGGCCGCCGTGTTGAGCAGACGTGGAATGATCAGCACGCCCGCCGCGATCAACGCGACGACGATCACGCCGCCGACGATGCCCAGAATCAGTCTGTTGCTGCGCTTCGCTGGAGCGGGTTCAAGAGTTTCCATTTCGAACTCCTTCAAGTGCCGTGCTATTGAACCGCAGAGACGCCGAGGTCGCCGACATTCTTTCTGAGAGCCTGCCTGAAAAGCCTTGGTTATTAACCACTAAGTCACCACCCCCTGAAGGGGGCAAGCGGCACCAAGAATCTCAAGACAGGAGTTACGCACTTGAACCGCTAAGTCGCCAAGAGCGCGAAGAAATGCTTAGTTTCCCTTTGCGCCCTTAGCGCCTTCGCGGTGAAAACTCTCCAACTGCGTAAGTTCTGAAGACTATCTTTGTGTCTCAGTGTCTTGGTGGTGAGTTTTTTACGACAGTCTCTGAAAAGCCTCGGCGTCTCCGCGGTGATAGATGTGCCAGGATTACTTGGCCGGCTCGATCCGGATGTGTATGGTGCTGCGCTGAATGCCGGTCGCTTTGTCCGGCGGTTCGCTAGACAGCGACAGCCACTTGATCGGCTTCAAGTAGTTACACACGCCGCACTCGGAGGCGGACGGGCCGTAGATCGATTGCAGCACGTCGACGAACGGGCCGATTTGCATGTAACCGCCGGACAGCCGGTTGGCCGGCAGTGCCGCCATCGCTTCCTTGAACGCCGCGTCTGCCGAGAGCGGCGCTTGATCGGCATTGTCGATCGCCAACAACGTGTCTGAGTTGGAGCCGATCACCAATCGGCCATCGACCACGCCGTAGACCAGCATCACGTCCCCGTTCTCGTCGAGCAGCGCGGTGTAGGGCAGGCCGCTCAACGGCTGCGCAGAAAATCGGACGCCGGGCTTTTCGATCAAGGCATTGAGCATTTTGTCCAGGCTCGCCGAGGCGCGCGCTGCGTCGGATGAATCGAGCATGGCTGCCACTTGGAAAGGCAACGATGGGAAGTACGAGTAGGAGGAGCGACCGGCCTGGTTCGAATCGGGCGACTTGGGCAGCACGACGAGCGCCGCCTCGCCGTTCAGCAGGCCGAGCAAATCGGCGCTCAGATCGATGCCGGCCTCCTTCTCGAATTGCTCGATCTCGGCCGCCACGTCGCCGACGCCGGGATACCCACTGAAGACCATTTGCCAATAGTCAGGGCTATCCAGCGCGCTTGTCCACACCGACAGGCCCATATTCACTGCCACGACTGCCGACGACGGAATCGAGTCGAAAATGCGATTGGACGGTGCGGGCAGATCGGGGTTGTACACCGCGCGCAGACTCTCCGGCAGGCGGTCGGGGAAGATCTGCATCGCCATATCGAAGCGAATGCCGCCCGGCTCGTAAGCCATCACCAGGCCCGCCCCACCGAAGCCCTGCGCCATCTGCTCTATCAGTTCCATCTGCGTGCGTTGCCGCTCTGGCAGGTCTTTGAAGTAGCCCGAATCGCCTGAGCCTGCGTATAGGTCTTGCTGCATGGCTGTCAACAAATCCATGTAGCGGCCATAGTCTATGTAGAACGTGGCGACGTTGGGATCGGGCAGCGCGTGCATTACGTTGTTGAAGTTGTCAGTGCTGCCCAGGTTCGTCTTGTCGAGCGCGGCGTCGATCACCTTCTTGAGATCATCCGGTCCGCTGGGAATCATAACGAGCGTGTCGTCGATCGTCGCGAAGGCTTCCCCGAAGGTCGACTCGTCGGTCGCGTTGTACACGACGTACGCGATCGGGATGTCGCGGTACATCTGATCCATCACGACGCTGTCTTGGAGTAGGGCGCTCTCACGCTGCTCGCGGAAATCCGCGAGGAAGGCGTCCGACCTGGCGCGGTCGCGCGTGTGCGCGGCGATGATGATGAACGGCGTGCGATAGCGCGGGAAGGATCGCGAGTTGTCTTCGGCCGGTTTTTCGTAGCCGCCGAGATCGACAATGCCCACGGCGACTCGATCGCCCAGCCAGGGTTGAACGTCTTTCTCCCAATCGAAACCACTATATTCCAGCGCCGATTTCAGCGAGCTTTCGATCTGCTTCGCTTCCTTCGAGTCTTCCCAGGCGTCGGCCACCACGTTGAAGTTGGGCTGTTCGTCGGGATGCGTCGCCATTGAGAAATATATGGCGAGATTGGACGGCATCACTTTCGCCAGCGGGTCGCCCTGTGGCCCGGCGGTACGGCTGACGATCAACGCGACGAGCAGCGCGATGAGCGCCAGCACGCCGAGGCCGGTCCCCACCCGGCCGATCGCCCGCCCGCGCATGCGCGGGGCGCGTGGCTTCAGTTCAAACTCTACCGATTCGCTGTCTGTGTGTAAATCCATCATCGTTCTTCACTCCCCGACCGGGATTTCAAGCCGGCCTGATCCAATCGCTGCATCCCGCCGGCTGGGCCTGCTGAGGTCTCCTCGCTGGCTGATCCCCGTCGAACCATGAGCAAGTTTAGCACGAAAACCAGTGTGCGCGCCTCTGCGCCCCCTGACAAGCACCTGCGTGCATTCATCCCTCATCCTTCATCCCTCATCCTGCGCATTTGCGAGGCCGGCACTAATGCAATCACGGCCACCGCCGCCGCGAATAGCACGAACGATTCGTTCACCGCCTGCGCCGTCGCCGCGCGGAACACGGCAAACGCATCCACATTGCCCAGCGTCGAGCCGGCGGAGAGTTCCGCCGTCAATTGCTGGACGCGCTGCGTGCCCCACGTCAGCACAATCGACCCGCCCAGGCTCATGCCCACCAACCTCAGGATGATCACCAGCGCCGAGGCGACGCCGCGCTCCTGCGCCGGGGCCAGGTTGATCACGGCCGTCGCAATCGGCGGGAGCACCATGCCCAGCCCAAAGCCGGCGATCATCAAGCCGGGCAGCATTTCGACATACGTGGTGCTCACGCTCCACCGGCCGGCAATCCAGAAACCGATCGCGGCCACGGCCAATCCCACCGACGCCGGCAGCCGGTAGCCGCGTCGCTCGACGACGCGCCCGACGAAGACCGCCATGACCGCCATCGTCACGGTCAGCGCGGACAAGACCCAGCCGGTGTACCACGCGCCGTCGCTCAGAATCTGATCGCGTGTAACGCCAGCCTGACCGGAGGCAATGATGGCGTTGATGAACAGCGGAACCAGTCCCAGCGCGACGATCAGCACGAAGCCGAACAGCAGATTCGTCAACGCCGCGCCGGTGAAAGTTCGATTGCGGAACAGGCGCAGATCGAGCAGCGGCCCACGCGAGCGCAGTTCCCACACGATGAACGCGATGAATGCGATAATCGCTGCGATGAGCAGCGGTGTCTGATACGACGGCGCGTCTTGCTGGACGAATTGCGAGGCCGTGCCCGACTCGGCCCCACCGCCCAGGCTGATGATGAGTCCGGCCAGTGCCACACTGATCAGAACTGCGCCCGCGCCATCCAACTGCCCCGGCGCTTTGGAGTGGGCTACGGCGCGCAACGCCCAGGCGCACAAAATGAAGGCGAGCAGCCCGATCGGGATGTTCAGCCAGAAAATGATGCGCCAGTCGCCGAAGGCGCGGATCATGATCCCGCCGTAAAGATGGCCCACCACCCAGCCGGCGGTATCCACCGCCGCGATAAAGCCGAGCGGCACGCTGCGCTTGTCCAGGGGATACAGGTCACCCACCAGCGCCATCGACACGGGCACCATCGCGCCTGCGCCGAGCGCCTGTACCACGCGGCTGAGCACCAGCCACGCCAGCGATTGCGCGAACGGCGCGCGTTGCGTCAGCGCGACCATGGCGGAGCCGGCGACAAAGACGGTCAGGAAGATCAAATACACGGCACGGCGGCCGTACAAATCGCTCATGCGGCCCGCGAAGGTCATGCTCACGGCATACGCGGCCAGGTACATCGTCACGACGTAGCCGGCCAGCGCGAACTGCTCTGTGCTGAGTTCGAAGTCGATGACGACTTGCGGCAGAAACGCCGACGCGACAGTCAGGTCCATCGCGCCGATAAAGATCGCCAGGCACACGAGGGCGATAATGGTGTTGGGGTTGCGAGGGGAGGACATGAAGAGTTAGTTGGATGGTTGGTTATTTGAGCGGTGCTTCGATGGTCACCGGCTCACCGAATTTGGAGAAGGACAGCGTCCACGTGGAGGGCTTTTCGGCGTCCTTCGAGGCATCGATCAGCACCGTGCGTCGCACGAGGAAGGTCTGCGCGTCGACCCACACCTCGACCGGGACGCGGTCTGTGCCGATCAACCTGCCGCTCATGACCTGCAGGCGTGCCCCATCGAGGCTGCCCTTCACGCGGTACGCCTGCGCGCCGTCGATCGATTCGACGCCGGCGAGGCTCGCATCGTCCAGCCCGCCTTTCAGCGTCTGTTCCAGGCCGTGCTCGGGGTCGAACATCACCGCCGGGTTGAATCCGAACTCGGCGGGCAGCGGCTCCCACTGTCGGGTCAGGAAGTTTGTCAGATACTGCTCGTCGCCCAGGGCGATCATGTCCGCCTCGATGGCTGCCACCGGCGTGACGATCTTCAAGTGCACGCCCATCCGATCGGGCCGCACGAAGTCGCCCTCCGCCGATCGCAGCGCCAGCCCCAATCCCGGATTGATCGTCACTGCCGCGCCGCCGATCTCGACCTTGAAATGCAGCGTGTCCTGATCGAGCATGACCGTGGCCGCGCGCTGGATGATGTCGTTGGGGGGCAAATCGGGCGGTGGAGGCGCACCGCAGGCGGACAGCAGGAACAGACTTAACACGACAAGTCGCAAACAATAGCGCATAAACGGATTATCCATGCCGGGGACTCACTGCAACGGTATTGTAGATTGCGGCACAGATCGTGTCAAACGGCGTGCCGGGTTCTGTTATTCGATTGCGATCTCCACAAGTGGCGATTCGCGTATATGATTTATCCAGGGTAATCTTTGCGCTCGCCTGCCCCGCGCGCTACTGGCGGGGTCGCGGCCTTTGCGGTTAAATTGCGCCGAATGGCGCCACTCCTGGAAAACAGAGAGAGCATTCGGTAATTCGTGGGCAACGCCCGGTGACACATGCGGTGCAGTGCTCCCGTGAATCACCGGGCTGAAAAAGCGAAGCCTGCTGAAGCAGGCTGTTTGCCGCTTCAGCCGGATTGATCCGGCTTTTCTTGAT
>DATBWU010000037.1:0-4881 GCA_036514635.1 Anaerolineae bacterium
CCGCTGGGACGCGGGCGTTGAGCCGCCGGGCCTGTTTTGCGTGCACACGGAGTGCTGCGTGGCTTATAGCCTATCCGAAAACCTCGGAACGCGGACTTCAGTCCGCGCAGGCTGAAGCCTGCGATCCGGTTTTCGGATAGGTACTTATAGCCCGATGCGTTTTGATGCTATAATCGCGCTTCGGTAACAAAGGCTAGCCAGTACTTCGCGAAAGCCTGTCATGCTGAGCTGCGCAGCAGCGAAGCATCTCATAAAACGGGATTCTTCGGGCGCTTCGCGCCCTCAGAATGACATTTCGCGATCTGCTGACAATGCCCATCACGCCGCCGCGCTCCTCACAGTTATGCCGAATCAGTTGCTCGATAACCTCGCTCTCGATTATTCGCTGCCGCTGCGCTTCGATGGCTATGTTGTCCTGGCCATCTACGCGCTGGTGGTGCTGGCGATCTTCTTCCTGGCGCTGCGCACCTTCCGCGGCCTGGGCGTGGCGCGATGGGTGTTGCTCGCCTTCCTGCTGGCGCTGAGCGCGGCCTCGAACATCGTGCTGCTGGTGCCAGCGTCGGCTTTTGTCCCTGCCTCGATCCTGCCGCAGGTCGATACGTTGCCCCCCGTCCCGTTACTCGGCCTGGTGTGTGCGCTTCTGGCCGGCGCGTGGTTGGGTGTGGGGCCTGCACTTGTGGTCGGGCTGATCGGTGGGGCGGCGCGCTGGCTGCTGGCCGGGGGACGCTTCACGCAGCCCGCCGAAATGGCACTGCTTGCGGCAGTGGCGGCGTTCTTCGTGCAGCAGGACTATCGCGGCTGGCTGGCGCGCACCCTGCGCCGCCCACTCGTGGCGGGCATCGCTGCCGGATTCGTATCCCTCTTGGGCCTGCCGTTCGCCGTCTTCGCCGCGTCGCCCGGCAGCAGTCTGGCTGCTGTCGATTACACCCTGTCGGTCGCGGGGTTGATGGCTCTGGCGCTCATTGGCGAGTGCGCGCTCGGCGGCCTGTCCGTTCAACTGGCCTGCCTGGCTTTCCCCGCGATGCGCCGCAGCCTGCCCGGCGCAGGCATCCCACCCTATGCGCGCAGTCTGGGCCGCCGCCTGCTCTTCACCATCCTGCCCATCACCTTTCTGACGATCACCGCGCAAGTGATCTTCGTCGGCCTGACGGCGATGGATGCTGCGAATCGGCAAACGATCGCGCAGTTGTCGCGCAACGCGCAGGCGACCGCCGAATTGCTGGATGCGTTCTTCGTCGATGGGCAGGCGCTTCTGGAACGCTTTGCCACCGACGACCGATTGCAGAGCGCCGACCTGAGCGTTCAGCAGGCGCAGCTGGATGCCGCGCGCAGCACGGTGGCGTTCTTCGATCAGATGCTACTGGTCGATGCCCGGAAGCAAGTGATCGCGGCGACGCGTGGAACCGATGCGTCGTCCGGCGCGGCACTGCCGGGGTTGACGGCGGACGAGGAAAAGCGCCTGGAGCGTGTGCTGGGGCAGGGCGCGCCGCAGCGCACCGACGTGCACGACGACGCGGATGGCAACGCGATGATTTCCTTTTTGCAGCCGATCGGTTCCGGCGTGCCGTCGCAAGGGGCGTTGATCGGCCGCACGCGGCTGTTGGCGAATCCGCGCATTGGCGTGATGAAGCGCGGCCTGGCGAACACTCAAAACCTGGGCGTGGGCTATCTGGTCGACGACAAGTCCCGCATTGTCGTGCACCCCGATCCGAGCCAGGAACTCCGCCAGTGGGTCTTCGATCCTAACCAGCCGCCGATGGCCGTCACCGATAGCGGCGGCAAGGCGTATATCGATCTGTATCCCGACAACACGCGGCGCTTCATTTTCGTGCAGGATGTCCCCGGCTCGACGTGGACGGTGGCGATCGAATTGCCGTACAGCAACATCCTGGACATCGCCGCGCAAATCTCCGCACCGCTGGTCTTGATGTTCGTCGTGATCATGATCGGCGCATTGGTGTTATTGCCGTACATCAGCCGGCGTGTCGCGCAGCCCATCGGCGCGTTGGCTCAGGCCGCGCGGGAGATTGCCAAAGGCGAACTCGCTCGGCCCGTGTCGGAAATGGGCGAGGATGAGGTCGGCCAACTGGGCGCGGCATTCGAGAGTATGCGCCAGAGCCTGAAGGCGCGCATGGACGAACTGTCGCTGCTGCTGCGAGTCAGCCAATCGGTTGCCGCGTCGCTCGATCTCGATCGCGGCGTCCCGCCGATCCTCGACGCGGCGATGCAGGTGACCTCGCCGCAAGCCGAGTCGGGCGCAGCGCGCACCGCTCGCGTGGTCGTGCTGGATGACGAAGGGCGACCGCTGCGCGTCGTCGCGTGCGGCGATGGGCCTGTGGGTATAACACCGTTGGATACGGCGCTGATGGCGATGGCGGTGCGCGATGAGCGCCCACTGTTTATCGAGAATGTGGCGCGCTCGCGCGGCGCGGTCGATCCGAACCTGGTTGGCCCTGGCGTCAAGGCGATCATTGCGCTGCCGCTGCGCCGCTCGAACCGTGCGCTGGGCATCTTGTGGTTGGGGTATCCCGCGCCGCGCCGCTTCTCGGAACCGGAAGTGAGTCTGCTGGTCACGTTGTCGGGCCAGGCGGCGGTATTCCTGGAGAACGTCGGCCTGTTCGAAGCGGCCGAAGGTGGCCGGCGGCGCTTGCAGGCCGTGCTGACTTCCACCAATGACGCCGTGCTGGTGACCGATCGCGACAACCGCATCTTGTTGTGCAACCCGGCGGCGGAGATCGCCTTCAGCATCGCGCCGGGCCAGGCGGTGGGTCGCCCGTCCGAGGAGGTCATCGCCGATCGGATGGTCGTCGATCTGCTGACCGAGCGCGGCGATCCCGCCGTGCGCACGGCGGAAATCATGTTGCCCGACGGGCGCACGCTGTATGGATCGGCCTCGTCGATCGTAGCCAGCGATGGCGCGCGCATCGGCCGCGTGGTCGTCTTGCGCGACATCACGCACTTCAAGGAACTGGACAGCCTGAAGAGCGAGTTCGTCAACACGGTCAGCCACGATCTGCGCTCACCGCTCACCTACATGCGCGGCTACGTGACGATGGTCCCGATGATCGGCTCGGTCGCTGCGAAGCAGCAAGACTATCTGGACAAGATCATGGGCGGCATCGAGCAGATGACGGCCCTGATCGACGATCTGCTCGACCTGGGGCGGATCGAGGCCGGGGTTGGCATTGTGCCCGAGCCGCTGGTGCTGGCCGATGTGGCACGCGAGGCGATGGAATCGATGCAGTCGGCGGCGCTGGCGCACAAGACGACGCTGGAGTTCGACGCCCATTCGTCCCAGGTCACCCTCAAGGGCGATCGCCAGTTGATCAAGCACGCCGTCGCTAACCTGGTGGACAATGCGATCAAATATACACAGGCCGGCGGTTGGGTGCGCGTCGGCGTCGATGAGCGCGATGGCTACCTGGTCATTCGCGTCACGGACAACGGCATCGGCATTGCGCTGTCCGATCAGGTGCGCCTGTTTGAGAAATTCTACCGCGTCAAGCGCCGCGACACGCTCGATATCAAAGGCACCGGGCTGGGACTGGCCATCGTCAAGTCGATCGCCGAGTGGCATCACGGGCGCGTGTGGGTGGAAAGCCAGACGGGTCAAGGCTCCACGTTCTACATCGCCCTGCCGATCGAAAGTTGATGAAAGTTTAGGACGCGGACACCTGCACCCACCTGCGGTGTTTGCAGGTGCGGTGTAAACGCAGATGAACGCGGATCGAGCGGAAATCTGCTTGGTCTGCATCCAAATGAAACCCTCAGAGGCTGTCTCAAAACTAACCACCAAGTCACCAAGACACGAAGAGAGTCGGGTGATTCTTAGTGTCTTGGTGCCTTGGTGGTTCACACTCTAATCTTTTCAGATAGTCTCTCAGTGTCCTCTGTGTCTCCGTGGTTTCTGTTCTGTCTTCCGTTTGCGGCGTTCGGGCGAGTGTGGTAAAATCCCGCCTGCTCTAAAGACAAATGGCGGCCGGCTTTGCCGGTTGTCTCGCGTTTTTCCGCTCCTGGCGTTCGGATCAGGGGCAATCCCGTGGAAAGGAGGTGTATCGCGAGCATGCGCCCATATGAACTCACGTTCATCGTTCGACCCGGCGTAGAGGCGGAGAATCTGGACGCGGTCGTCGAGAAGGTCAAGGGGTTAGTGACCAGCGGCGGCGGACAGGTAACCGAAGTCAATGCGTGGGGTCGGCGTCGTCTGGCCTATCCGATCGACAAAGCAACGGAAGGCCAGTACTTTTTCCTGCGGACGAACCTGCCGCCTCAACTGCTCGGCGGGCTGGAGCGCGATCTCCAGCTGACCGAGCAGATCATGCGCTTCTTGATCGTTCGTGCGGACGAATAGATGTGCAGTGAGGAGGTCCCATGACGCGCGGCCTGAATAAGGTGATGATCATCGGCCGGTTGGGGCGTGACCCCGAAATGCGTTACACGCCGAGCGGCCGGCCCGTCACGTCCTTCAGCCTGGCCGCCAGCCGGGCGTGGACGACCAGCGATGGCGATCGACACGAAGAGACCGAGTGGTTCAACGTCGTCACGTGGGGCAACCTGGCCGAAATCTGCAAGCAGCATTTGCACAAAGGCCAGACCGTGTACGTCGAAGGACGCTTGCAGACACGCGGCTGGGAGGATCACGAAGGCAAGAAGCATTACCGCACCGAGATCGTCGCGAGCGAGATGATCATGCTGGGCGATCGACGTGGCGAGCCGGTCGAAGACAGCCTCGGCGAAGGGATGCCGAGCGACGAAGAGTTTCCATTTTAGAGAGGATGAGGTATGGCTGAAGAAACTAGAGCGGCCGAAGCGCCGAACAATGGCGGACCTGCGCCGGCGGCCGGCCCCGGCGCGCGCCGGGCGCGTGGCGGGCCGGCCGGG
>DATBWU010000038.1:0-3986 GCA_036514635.1 Anaerolineae bacterium
AATCCAATTTCGCATCAGCGATGGCTGTGAGCAGGTTGGTGGCACCGGGCCCCGAGGTGCTAAGGCACACCGCCGGACGGCCGGTGGCGCGTGCGATTCCCTGCGCGATGAATCCCGCGCCCTGCTCGTGGCGCGCCAATACATGGCGAATCGAACTGGCTTGCAGTGCATCGTATAAGGGCAGGTTCGCGCCGCCGGGGATGCCGGCAATTGTCGTAACGCCCTGGCGCTCGAGGAGCGCGGTGTAGGATTTCAGATTGTACTGATCAGAGTAGGATGTTTTTTTTCATGATGTGTTGACCCGGTGTGAGAGAATTTCAGATTATGATGAGCCTCCTTTATGGGGGCTTTTTCATTTTAGGAGGGGAAAAAGGATGGGAGAGAAGGGCAAGGTTTTGGCGACCCCCTTCTCTCCCGAGCGGAGCTATGCGCCCCGGACATCCGAAGCACAAGTTTTGATACTCTTTGTGGATCTGTGCGTCAAGACCGTGGTGGAACTAGGGCGTAAGTATCCATGGCAGCGGCCCGAGCGTTGTCCGAAGTGCGGCGGGGTGCGGGTGTGGGGGCACGGATTTGTGGCGGCGTACTTTGATGAGGCGGGCAGCCAAAGTGTGTATCTCAAGCGCTATCGCTGTCCGCAGTGTCGAGTGGTGATCCGGATGCGGCCTTCAGGGTACTGGAAAAGGATTCAGGCAACGGTGGTGGCGGTGCGCCAGTGTGTGCTTGATCGCATTGAAAAGGGGCGCTGGCCGCCTGGGAGCAACCCCGCACGCCAGCGTCATTGGCTGCGCGCTTTGAATCGCCAGGTGCGCACGCACTTGGGCATGAGCTATGCGGAGCGCATCGGCGAAGGTTTTACAGAGCTTTTGCGCCGGGGCGTGTGCGCGGTCAGCCGCGCGGTTTAATCTGGGGCGTTGTGCGCAGTTTATTCACCCTACCGAAACGTTCTCTGTTGGGCGGCTCCCCCTTGGGGTACACAGCGGGAAACAACTGACAAGGAGGTTTCCCGATGGATGAGGAACAGCAAATACAGGTAGCGGTCTTCCGTTTTGGGGTGATCAGCGATTTTGTCAGCCCGGCACGGCTCGATTGGGGCGAGCGCGCACGACTGCTCAAGGAGAAGTGCGCCCGCCAGTGGCAGATCCCGTTTTCGACTCGCACCCGTCTTTCAGCGGCCACCATCCGCTCTTGGATTCGAGCCTACCAGCGCGGCGGGCAGCGGCTCGAGGCGATCTATCCGCACAGCCGCAGCGATCGGGGCGTGGGCCGTGCTCTGGACCAAGAGACAACTCTGGCGCTGATCGCGCTACGGCGTGAGATGCCCCGCGCCACCGTGCGCAGCCTGATTCGCACCGCTCAACAACGTGGAGCGGTCGATGCCGAAAAGCACTTGGCCGAAAGCACGCTGTGGCGACTGCTAAAGCGTGAGGGACTGATGGAACGTGGCGAACAAGCGGCGGTGGATCGGCGCCGCTTTGAGGCCGAACTCCCCAATGACATCTGGCAGTCCGATGTCATGCACGGCCCCTCGGTGCGCGCCGAGGGAAAAAACCGCAAGGCTTATCTGATCGCCTTTATCGATGACATGAGCCGGCTGATCTGCCATGCCCAGTTCTATTTAAGCGAGAATCTCGATTGCTACCTCGACGCTCTGCGCCAGGCCCTTTTGACTCGCGGCTTGCCGCGCAAACTCTACGTCGACAACGGCCCCGCCTTTCGCTCGTTTCACCTCCACCAGATCTGTGCCTCCTTGGGCATCGCCTTGGTCCACGCCAGGCCCTATCAGCCCCAGGGCAAAGGCAAAGTCGAGCGGTTTTTTCGCACCGTGCGCAGCGATTTTCTTCCCGCGGTGCGCGCCGAGACTCTTAACGATCTCAACCTCGCGCTCGATTGCTGGCTGCGAGATGTCTACCACAACCGCCAGCACCGCAGCACCCAACAGACACCGCTGGCACGCTATGCCGCTCACTGCGAGTGTGTGCGCGCAGCGCCCAAAGATCTCCAAGATCACTTCCGCAAACAGGCCCGCCGCCGCGTCGCCAAAGACCGCACCGTCGCTCTGGCCGGCCGTCTCTACGAAGCTCCCATCGCGCTCATCGGCAAGCAGATCACTCTTTTCTATCACGCCCACGACCCCGCCCGCGTCGAAGCCCGCCACGACGCTAAATCCTACGGCATGCTCACAGCCGTGGACTTAAACGTCAACTGCCACGTCCAACGCGAAAAGGACACCCTCAAAATCCACACCGAACCCCGTGCTCTAAGCGGTGGCAAGCTCCCCTTTGCCGGGAAAAAGGAGGCCGAGTGATGACACGCCATCCTCTTTATCGCAGCTTCTTCGGCTTTCACCGCGAGCCCTTCAGCGTCGAGTTAAACGCCGAGGAAATCTTTACCACCCCCGCGCTTTCGCACTTTACCGAGCGCTTTGACTATGTGCTGCGGCTAGGCGCCATCGGTCTTCTCACCGGTGAGGTCGGCGCGGGAAAATCCACCGCCCTGCGCTTTGCCGCAAGCCGGCTTCATCCCTCGCAGTACCATCCCCTTTGGATCACCGCTTCAGCCGGCTCGATTCTGGAGACCTACCGCCAACTGGCCGCCGCCCTCGACGTGGAAACCAAAAGCTTTTCCCGTGCCGCTCTCCTGCGCATCATTCGCCATGGGATCTACGAGCTCGTCAACAAGAAAATCCAACCGCTGCTCATCATCGATGAGGCCAGCCTTCTGCGGCTCGACGTGTTCGCCGAACTGCACACCCTCTGCCAGTTCGAAGCCGACTCCAAACCCCATCTGCCCGTGATCCTCTCGGGCCAGAATAATCTGCTCGATCTCCTCCAGTACCGCTCCTCCTTGCCGCTCGCTTCACGCATCGTGGCCAGGAGCCATCTCGAAGGCATTGACACCGAGCAGATGCAACAATACCTCGCCCATCACCTCACCATCGCCGGAGTGAAAACCCAGCTCTTCTCGGCGCCAGCCATCACCGCTATTCAGCAAGGCTCAGCTGGTCTCTTACGAAGGGCTAACCACCTCGCCCGCGGCGCTCTGATTGCCGCGGCCAATGAAAAGTGCCAGCAAGTCGCCGCCGAACATGTCAGACTCGCCGCTACCGAATTGGTGTAAATAAAAATGCCGGGACGGAATCACCCGCCCCGGCATTCCTCAATCCAAATCAATCAAAATAATCAGCAAAAAATTGTCAGATTAATGTGAAAGCCAACAGCACAAAAGATCGATAACGTTTGCCTGACCTCACCCTGACCCCAACCTCAACCTCACGCGTTGCGCGAAATGCGAAAAGAAGCTCACCGCGGGCGCGCGAGACCTCCCAGGGCGTTCTCAAATATGTCGTAGTCTTGCCCCCAACCTCGACACCAAGCGTCAGCCCCATCACGGGCAATGTCCGCGAGAATGCGATCGCAACACTGTTCGCACAGAATCTTCTTACCGAGCAAATAACCTTGGGTCGCTCAATTGAACGACCATCCATCTCATCGCAATATCAATCGCAGAAGCAGCAATCACCGCTGAACGTCATCCAGAACCGTTGAGCCTCATCTTGCATAAAATTACGAATACGCCTAATAGCGTAATCCGTAAGTGCAGGAGTGCAGTGGAAAAACATGAGGGCCGTTGCTCCCGTGACTGTTCGAACATCAGGCTGCGCGCCCCGGGCTAGCAGCTGTTCAACGACCGATGCGTGGCCCTTTAAAGCGGCTTTAAACAGCGGCGTTTCACCATCGTTGTCTTCCATGTCTATCTTTGCCCCACCGGCCAGCAGCACCTTAACGACATCATCGTGCCCCTTGTTCGATGCGGCGTGTAAAGCTGTGCAACCCCATTCATCTCGATGGTCAATGGGCGCGCCATGCCGGAGTAGTGATTGGACTATGTGCAAGTGCCCTTCCTGTGCAGCCAGTTGAAATGGCGTCGCACCGCCGCGAATCTGGCCCGTGACGTTAACACCGTTGTCTAGCAGCACCTGGACC
>DATBWU010000039.1:0-13380 GCA_036514635.1 Anaerolineae bacterium
CCGGCCAACAGTCTAGCGGTGAGGCTGTCGCACTTGGCCTGCGTCGGCGCGTGGCGCAACACGGTGGCGGCTTATCTCGACCGTTGGGCAGGCTTCCTTCGATCCAGAGGGCCAGTTCCAACTCAACTTGAAACTGCGGTAGAATGTAGCCACGTTTTACCAATCGCCTATCGATGGGAGTTAGCATGGAAATCGTGACGGTTTCGCCCAAGTTCCAAGTCGTCATCCCGCGTGCCGTGCGTGAATCGCTGGGCATCAAGCCCGGTCATAAAGTCCAAGTCTTCCTTTATAACAATCGTATCGAACTGGTGCCAGTAAGGCCCATCAGAAAAGCACGCGGGTTTCTTAAAGGCATTGATACGACCCTTCAGCGCGAGAACGATCGCGTATGAACGTCGTCGATTCATCGGGCTGGCTCGAATACTTCGCCGATGGGCCCAATGCCAGCTTCTTCGCGCCCGCCGTCGAAGCCATTGCTGAGTTGGTTGTTCCGTCGATCAGTATCTACGAAGTGTTCAAGCGCGTTCATCAACAAAAAGGTGAGGATGACGCACTTCGTGCCGTGACGATCATGATGCAGGCCCTGATTGTGGACTTGGACACATCGCTCGCCCTGGGTGCCGCCAAGATTTCGATAGACTTGAAGTTGCCCATGGCCGACAGCATCATCCTGGCAACGGCCCGCGCATTCGAGGCAACGCTCTGGACGCAAGATGATCACTTCAAGGGCATCGCAGACGTGGAGTACGTTGCGAAGAAGTAATCGGAGACGTCTGCCCAACAAGTCGCTGAAGCCGACCGACGACCGCGCCGCGATTCAGACGTTCAGGTGGGCGAGGTAGAATCGCCGTGAAGTATTGTTCGCATCAGTCGTGTCCGGCCAACGGTGTAGCAGTGAGGCTAACACGTTTGGCCTGCGTCGGCGCGTGGTGCAACACGTCGGCGGCTTAGCTCAGTCGTTAGCCCGCCTCATCCTACAGCGTGGCTCAAGTACAACAGGAGATTTCTATGGCAGACCATTTTGACGCCGTGTCAGACCCACGCCACGACATTACGGACCTCTATATCTTTCAAAAGCCCGGCGATCCCGCCAAGTCGATTCTGATCCTGAACGTGAACCCGGCTGCACCCACTCTGGCGACCACGTTTGACCCGGCGGCGAGCTACGAGTTCAAGATTGACACGAACGCCGATGCCGAGGCCGAGATCGCCTTTCACGTATTGTTCACCTCGTCCGGCGATGGACAGCAGGCCGCGACCGTGTACCGAGCCATCGGCGAGGCCGCCCAAGACAATGGTCCCATCGGCGAAGTCATCCTCCACCATGCGCCTGTGTCCTTTGATCGCGAGACGCGGATCACAACCGAAGGCGTGTATCGGTTCTATGCCGGTCTTCGGAGCGACCCCTTTTTCGTCGAGCCGGAGGGTTTTGCGAATAACCTTCAATTTACCGGCCAGGATGTCAATCTGGACAAGAATGTCTTTGGCGTTGTATTGGAAGCCCCCAATAGCGCGCTGGGTTCTAACCCGTCAATTGGAATCTGGGCGCGGACCATGGCACCCTTACATGGCACGCTCCACCAAATGGACGAGATGGCCCGTGGAGCCAACTTCTTCAATCAGACAGAGGAAGACAAGCACAGGTTCAACGGCACGCCGCCAAGCCAGCAACGGACGATCTTCCTTGCGAAGTTTGAGGCTGTCTTCCGGGGATTGGGCTACCGTGCGGCCGAAGCGAGCAGGCTGGCCCTGGAGTATGTTCCCAGTATCCTGCACTATGATTACACGAGTGCGGCAGGCTACCCCAATGGCCGAAAGCTGGCGGATGACATCGTGGATGAGGTAGTGAGCCTGATGAGCCAAGGACGGATCACCACGGATCGGGTAGAGCCGCACACCGACTATCTGACAGACTTCCCGTATTTAGGGCCGCCGCATGAGTGATAGATGTGACCAGGCACATCGAAACAGGCGGGGCATCTGGCGGGCTAACCAGCGCATCCTAAGAAACTGATCGAGGAGTCGGTCTGGAAGAGGGCAGATTCGTAATCTCCGGATGACGCGTATTTGATGCGCGAAGCGATCGAGCAGGGTTGCGAGCAGGTTGATACCAATGAGTGGTAGATTCCTGCTGGATACCAACGTCGTCATTGCCTTGCTCGAAGGCGAGGCTGTTGTCAAAGATCAGTTCGCACAAGCCGAGGAGGTCTTCGTCTCCAGCATTGCGCTGGGTGAACTGTATTTTGGCGCAGGGAAATCGGGGCGACCTCAAACGAACCGGGCTCGGGTCGATGAGTTTGCGACGGATAACGTTGTGCTCGGCTGTGATACTGATACTGCCCGACGGTATGGCGAAGTGAAGAACGCCTTGCGACTCAAGGGGCGTCCCGTACCAGAAAAGTGTACTGCAACACTTCCCGATCATTCAGTTTCAGCGTATCATTCGACATGGGCTTGCCCTCCAGAGATTGTTGGCGCGTACCTCCAAATCTTACAGGATTTGGGCGAGCCCGTCTGTTTTTCACACCGTCCGGCACTGGACGAGTGCAAAATTGGATCTACTGAGTCTTCCTGAAGAGCCCGGTGCGGGAATTCCGCACGCCGGGATCCGTGCGGGGGCGGTCGGGTAACTGGCCGCCCACCGCGACGGCGAGCAGCACAACTTCAGCGCTCCACGGCCGCTATCCCCATTTCGCTATCGGCGGCACGTGTGTTACAATCATACCACTTGTCCGGACTCTGACGTAGGCCCGCTTCACCTCCGTCGCACAGCCAGACGAGCAATCCACCTACTCAGATTGGAGAACAATGGAAGTCAAACTGTATGTCGGTAACCTGTCGTACACCACGACGGAGGATGACCTGCGCACCTTGTTCGCGCAGGCCGGCTCGGTCAAGTCCGTGGCCCTCATCAAAGACCGCGACACCGGTCGCTCCAAGGGCTTCGCCTTCGTGGAGATGGAGACCCAGGCCGAGGCCCAGAAAGCCATCAGCCAGTTCAACGGCTCGCAGTTGCACGACCGGGCGCTCACGGTCAACTTGGCTCGTCCGCGCGAGGAGCGCGGGAGCGGTGGGTTTGGGGACCGGTCAGGCGGTCGCTCGCGAGACAAGGGGGGTCGCCGCCGCTCGTGGTGATCATCACGTAATCCCGTAGTGAACGCTGGACGGGCAAGTGATGGTCGGAGCCGGTTGTCCTCTACCCGCCCAACATCTATGAAAACGCGGCGGATGTCAAGATCGTAATCGTCGTCGCCGTTGGGCTGTGGGCAGTGCGGGCAACGCGCAGCGTTGTCCAAGGCTTGCGAGAGCAAGCCGGCACTGTCCACAGCGCCAGGCGTTGAACGCCGGCACTTTACAACTTAGGTGACGCAGCCTCAGCTCGACCGGCTTCACCGGAAACATCTATGCGCCGTCGGAGCGGCAAGAGCAAGGTTCAACAGCGCATACTTGGTCAACGTCGCCTGGATGCGGTTCTTCAGTGCTGCGCGCATCTGGCTCAACGCCATCCGCGTGCGCGGCAGTTCGCGCTCGTCGCGCACCTCGCCGGGCGCAATCCACACCACGGGCAGTTTGCCCAGGTGCAAAGGGCTACAGGTGTGCCGGCTGGAAACTGGGGCACAAACTCGCAGATCGCTCCCCGCTCATGGGGCACCCGCAGACCATCAGACCAGGTGCAGCACCGCTTCCAGCACGCCACCCCCAACCGCCCACGACTTGTCCGACACTGTGAAACAGTGCGACACGCCCCCGCGTGGATCGACATCAGCGATTTTCATGCCCGCTCTGACCGACAAGCCATCGCGCAGGATGCCGCGCAGCACGCCGTCGATCTGTGACGTGATCGGCGCATCCCCTACCCGGCCGACGACCTCGCCCGCGTTCACCCGATCTCCGATCTTCTTCACCGTCTGAAACGTGCCCGCGCTCGGGGCATACAGTGCGCGCCGGGTATCCTGTCCGCCGATGACGCCCGGCACGCCGGTATCGGCCTCGGCCGATCCGGAATAGTAGACGCGGCCCAGGTTGTGGCCGCGATTCGTCTCGACGACGGCGTGGCAATCGACGCCGACGGTGAAGCCCGGCCCCAACGCCACGACGATCGGCGCATCGGTGATGCGCGTGCCCGCGTTGCGCTTCGCTATGATCGCATCGATCAGCGCATCGGGTTGAAGTCGTTTCAGGATGGCTTTATCAGGATCGACGACGACCGGGATTTCGCCGCGCAGCCAGATCGGGCCTAGATCGGCATCAAGCGGCATCAAACGCGCCGTCGTGTTTTCGACGGTAATCGATCCATCGCACACTGCCGTTGCGAAGGCGACGGCCAGCCGGATCGCCGTCGGCTGAGGCGCTTCGAGGACGACGATCCGAAATCCAGCGCGATGCAGGCGCAGCGCCACGCCCGTGCCCAGATCACCGCCACCTCGAATCACGATCTGTAACTGATCAGCCATCCGCGACAGGCTCCACGACACGATCACGCGGCTCGCGCATCTTGTAGAACGCCAGCAAGCCCAACAGCGTGCACGCGAGCGAAAAGGCGAATACGCCGGGCAGGCCGATCCAATCGGCCAGCGCGCCGCCCAGCGCTGTGCTCATCAAGGCGATACCCAGCACGGTGTTGGTCAGGCCGATGTAGATGGCCCGATCGCGCGGCGGCGCGAAATCGAGCAGCAAGTTCATAGCGCCGACGCCCACGCCCGATTCGAACAGCCCCCACAACACAAATACTAACACATAAACATACGCCCACTGCGTGTGCGGCACCGAGGTCGTGCTCAACATGGGCTTTATTGTCAGCGCGACGATGGGGATCAAGGCTCCGAATGCCAACGTGAGCAGGATCACCAACCGGTTGCCACGCCGATCGCTGAGCCTGGCCCACAGTGGGTTGGCGACCAGAAACGAGATCGTCTGCGCGGCGAGGAACACGCTGATGATCCGATCGTCCGCGCCGAGTTCGCGCGTCGCATAAGGCCCATAGAATGGCGCGGCCGTGTAACTCAACATCAGCAGCACGCGGCCCAGGAGCAGCAAGCGAAAATTACGATCGCCGCGCGGCAGGCGCGCGGCGCGACGCACGTGTTGGCCGAGTGTGCTCGGCTCCTCGCGGATCTCACCCGGCGGCTCGCGAATGGCGCCGAAGGCAAACATGCCGATCGACGCTGCACCCCATGAGATCAGGAACAGCAGGCCAATGGCCGTGAAGTACGACAGTCCCAGCGCTCCACCGAGCGCGATGTCGATCAGCACACTGGCCACCAGGCCCAGCAGGCTCCCAAAGAACAACCGGGCCGCAAAAAACGATCCGCGCCGCCGGCTAGGGATCGTCTTCGCGACCACGTCCATGAAGGGCAGGCCGGACACGCCCGAGGCGAGGCCGTTGATGGAGTACAGTGCATAGAACATCAGCAGCAGCGCCATCGGATTGCTGTCGCGAAAGGTCAGGATCGCCACGGCCATGCCCAGCCACGCAGCGGAGCGCACGACCATCACCACGCGGTAGATCGGCAACATACGCTCGCGATATTGCAGATACGATGAGACGAAGAGCTGCGGCAGGAACCAGCCCGCATCGCGCAGCGGTACGACCAGGCCGATCAGGAAGTTCGATGTGGTCAGCTTGCCGATGAAGTTCGTCAAAACCAGGTTGGCCGCAATCAGCGATTCGGCGAAGAGAAATGCCGCGCCGTTGAAGACACCCAAAAAGAAACTCCGGCGCGTGTCGGGAGGTATGTCATTCGTGTGGGTTGACATGCGGGAATAATGTAAGGAGGATAGAGCGCCTTACGCGGCACGCTCTTAATGTCCGAGGAGCCTGACCGTCTCGGATCGCGGTTGAAGCGCCAATCGATTAGCCTTGAAACGGCGGAGTGATCGGCGTGCCGAGTCGCGCAACATCCGCATCCGATCGTCTTTCGCCTTCCACTCGCCCGATACCTGATTCAGCACCAGCGCGCTGTCACCGCGCACCTCGATGCTGAATGCTTCCGGCAGAGTCGAGGCGCGCTCGATGCGGCCCATCACGTCGTCCAGCGCGTGCAGCAGCGTGGCGTACTCGGCCTCGTTGTTGGTCATGTCATCCCCGAACGTTACGCGCTTCACTTCGCCGTTGATGGCATACGACCCGTAGCCACGGCCCGGGTTGCCTTCGCTGCCCCCGTCGAAGACGACGGCGTAATCGGCCGTGCCGGTCAGTGTATTCGGGCTGAATTCGCCGAGCAAGGCGGGCTGAGTCGGGCGTGGCGAGAGAAAGATCCCCAGCCGTGAGAACAATTCGCGTCGCTCCTCTTGCGACAGCGACGCGATGGCTTCCAACACTTGATCGACTCTTGAGGCAGACATTACTTCCTCACTTTCGCTCGCAGCGCAGGGCGCGCTGACTTGCCACCGGGCGCGGCCGGCTTTTTCTTCGCCGGCGGCGTCGCTGCTTTCGGCTTCGTCGCTTTCGGTTTGCCCGTGTCCGTCTTCGCGGCCTCGCGCTCAGCCAGCAGGCGCCGACCCAGCCGATACAGCCCCGGATCCGATTTCATCCGATCATACAGCGTATACAGGTTCCCCAGGTGGAACTGTTGGACCAGGCCGTGCAGGGGAATGCGGCTCTTGCCGCACGATTCGATGCTGTGTCCGCGCACCGCATCACGCGGCTGCTTCTCTCGAATCAGGCTCGCCGCCAGGGCCATGATGCGATTGAGATAATTGATGTTGCTGTTGACCGACTCGCTGATCTCGCCGCGCAGAATCATCTCGCCGTGCCCCTGCACGATGCTTTCCAGCCCGAGCGACTTGATCCGCTTCAGCGACTCGATCAAGTGGCGCGGATCGCCGTCAGTGATCATCGGCACGGGCGTCATCACATCGGACGCGAACAGGATTTTGTCGTCTTTTAAGTAGGCCGTGATGACATCGGCCGAATGGCCGGCCAGGTGCGCCAGCACAATCGTCTTATCGCCCAGACGCACCGACAGCTCGCCGCCGTCGAAGACTATATCGGGCAGGCGCAGCGATACCTCGGATAATTCCGGATTCTGCGCGCGCGCCGCCGCCAGGGCTGCCGCGCCGTGTTCGGCGAGCAAATCGTGGCACAGCGCGTGCGCGATCACCGGCACATCTTTGAACAGGCGGGTACCCAGGGTGTGATCGGCGTGATAGTGCGTCAGGATGAGATACCGAATGCCCGCCGGGGTTCGTTGGTTCAGAAACTCCACGATCTGCCGCGTTTCGGATGGGAATGGCAGGGTGTCGATCACCACCGCGCCTTCGGCGGTGATCACCGCGCCGGCGGTGACCTGCGCGTACAGGCCACTCGTGAAAACGTAGACATCGTCGGCGATCCGTTCTCGATACATATCATTCTGTTTCAGCGAAGTGGGCGTAAGATTAGCATATTTGAAATGGCCATGTCAAGGCGAAAGAAAAGGCCACTCCGCAGAGTGGCCTTCCGCCTCAAAGTAGCCCCGCCGTGCCGTGTGTCGCATAGTTTTGAACCTGCTCTCGCAGGTGGGGGCCTGACCCGCCGGTTCGGCCTTGCCTAACGGCTACCGCGTCCCCGGCTAGAGAAGCAGCCCCCTGTTCTATGGGTGTTGGCTCAAAACGCGTGGGCAACATCACGCGCACAGCAGGGTTCAGTCGGGACTATACCACAGATGACCTTTTCCCGCAAGAGACTTTTAGCCGCTACCCATCAATTTTAAGATGCAATAGCCGGATGGTCATCCCCGCCTGTCAACCGCTCCCCAACAAGGAGCGATCCACAGTTGCCCTCTGACCCGGACGAGCCGGAACCCAACAGACGGTTCTCACCACCAGGTCACCAACACACCAAGAAAACTTGGAGATTCTTGGTGCCCTGGTGTCTTAGTGGTTGATTGGACATCTTTACTCGACGATGCGCAGATGCAGCTCGCGCAACTGCCGATCATCGATAATGGACGGCGCATCGGTCATCAGGTCGCTGCCGCTGGCCGTTTTAGGGAACGGGATCACCTCGCGGATATTCGGCTCGTCAGCCAACAACATCACGATGCGATCGATGCCGGGCGCCATTCCGCCGTGCGGCGGCGGGCCGTACTCGAACGCATCCAGCATGTGCTTGAATCGTCGCTGCGTCTCCTCTTCCGAATAACCCAGTAACCTGAAGATGCGATTCTGAATATCGCGCCGATGGATACGGATGCTGCCGCTGCTCAACTCGTAAGCGTTGCACACGAGATCGTAGGCATCGCTGAGCACCGATCCGGGATCGGCCTCCAGCCGATCCAGATGCTCGATTTTCGGCATCGTGAATGGATGATGTGCGGCGTCCCAACGTTTCTCCTCTGCGTTCCACTCGAACATCGGAAAGTCCACGACCCAGCCGAACGCGAGCAGATTCGGGTCGGCCAGGTTCAGTCGATCGCGGAACTCCAGCCGCAGCGCCCCAAGCGTTTTATTCGTGATCGATGCCTGACCCGCGACGATCAGCGCCAGATCGCCCACGCCCGCGCCGAGACGGCGTGCAACTTCGGCGGTTTCGCCTTCTTTCAAGAATTTGGCGAGCGTGCCCTTCACGCCTTCGCTCGACCAGGCCAGCGTCAGCAGTCCCTTCGCACCGTTCGATTGGGCCAACGCCGTGAGCGCGTCGATCTCTTTGCGCGAGTAATCGGCGCAGCCTTTGGCACAAATCGCCTTGATGCCCCCGCCTGCCGCAATAGTCGACTGGAACACATTGAACTCGCTGCCGCTCAACGCATCTGTCAGATCGACCAGCTCCATGCCGAAGCGCAGGTCGGGCTTGTCCGAGCCGTAGCGCGTCATCGAGTCGAGATAGGTCAGCTTCGGGAACGGTGACAGGATTCGCTTGTGCGGGGCGACCGCCGGGACGAGCGCGGTAATCAACCCTTCGACGACGGCCAGCACGTCGTCGCGCTCGACGAACGACATCTCCAGGTCGAGCTGGGTGAATTCGAGCTGCCGGTCGCCGCGCAGGTCTTCGTCGCGGAAGCAGCGCGCGATCTGGAAGTAGCGATCGAAGCCGGACACCATGAGCAACTGCTTCAACTGCTGGGGCGACTGCGGCAGCGCGTAGAACTTGCCCGGCTGCATGCGACTGGGCACGACGAAGTCGCGTGCACCCTCCGGCGTGCTCTTGATCATGATCGGCGTCTCGACCTCGACGAAGCCCCGCGCATCAAGGTAATCGCGCATGAACTTGATCACTCGGTGGCGCAAGATGAGATTCTTCTGCATGCGCGCCCGGCGCAGATCGAGATAGCGATACTTCAAGCGCAGCGATTCGTCGGTCTTGTAGCCGTCGTCGTCGACCAACAGCGGCATCGCTTTCGCCGAGCTGAGAATGCCGATCGACTCTGCCGCCACCTCGATTTCGCCGGTCGACAAATTCGGGTTCGCCAATCCCTCGGGTCGCACGCGCACCGCGCCCTTTACTTGCAGAACGTACTCATTCCGGGCCTTGTCGGCTGCATCGTGCGCGGCCGCGCGCGACGGATCGACCACGATTTGCGTGATGCCGTAGCGGTCGCGCAGATCGATGAAGATGAGGCCGCCGTGATCGCGCCGCCGGTGGAGCCAGCCGGCCAGTGTTACGTTTTGGCCGGCGTGCGAGACACGCAGCTCGCCGCAGGTGTGTGTTCGGTACATAGTCATGCTCCCGGATAGGATTTGAGCACAAATAAAACCGCCCTCGCTGTGCAGGGCGGTTCTCGTTTCCGTCAGATGACCGGGCGGTCAAGGACAACTCGCGACGAAACGATCAACGCCCGCGGGCATTGTCGTTAGTATTGTCGCGATTGTCGACAACCAGAATGCGCTTCATGGCCGACATTATAGCCGCTTCTACGTGAAAGTCAATCAGGAATTTTCCTGCCGCATTTGCGCTAGCCGTCGATAGTAGCGATAACCGAAGTAATACGCCAGCAGAACCGACAGGCGCAGGCCGTGCAGCCCGTCGCGATAGCCTTTGAGTGTGACGAAGCGCCACCAGAAATGGCGGATCGGTTGAGTGAGCGGCGTGTAGAACTTGGGCCGGATGCCCTGCCGGTACAGGTTGGCCGCCTCGAAATCGATCCGAAATCGCTGCTTGGCGTGAAATTGCGCGATCGTCTCGTAGTTGTAGTGAATCAGCGGATGCACCAGGTAACCTTCCTCGCCGTCCATCACGACGATTTCCGAGGCAGGCCGCTCGTAGTGAGCACGTCCGCGCCGCAGCAGGCGCATTTGGTAATCGGGCCAGTAGCCCGCGCCGCGCGTCAGGTGGCCGAGCAGGTAGTTCCGGCGCGGTACATACCAGCCTGCGATGTGCGACGCGTGAAGCGTAAAACGTGAGCCGGCATTCGTCCCTCGTCCTTCGTCTTCCGCTGCGATAGACTTGATCTCCTCCCCCAATTCCGGCGTGGCGCGCTCGTCCGCATCGACGAAGAAAATCCACGCCGCATCGACCGCGTCCAGCGCAGCGTTGCGCTGGGAAGCATAATCGCTGAAGGCGTGCTGAATGACCTCCGCGCCGTGCTCGCGTGCAATCTCGCACGTTCGATCGACGCTGAAGGAATCGAACACCACGCGCCGATCGGCCCACGCCAATGAATCGAGACAGGGGCCGATGTGGTGTTCTTCGTTCTTCGTCAAGACAATCGCCACAATCGCAGACTGGTGATTGCGGATTGCGGATTGCGGATTGGTCATTCGTATTTCGTCAGCTCCACACATCGATGATTTGCCGGCATGCCGCGTGCATCTCGTCCGGCGCGCTTCTCATCCGCCGCCGCATCCCGGCGCGAACGATCAACCGGGCGAGCGGCATCGGCGCGAAATTGGGGTGCTTGATGTACAGTCGATAACGCGCCGCCCACAGTTTGACGAACGACTCGACCCGCACCTGCGCTGTGCTCTGCCCACTGTGGTGAACGACGTGCGCCGACGGCGCGCAGTAATTGCGCCAGCCGGCCGTCTTGAAGCGCGCGCACCAGTCGATCTCTTCGCAATACAGGGCGAAGCCCTCGTCGAAAAGCCCAACCCGCCGGATCGCCTCGGCGCGCGCCAACATCACCGCGCCGAGTGGATGATCAATCTCAAAGAGATGACCTTCATCATACAGCCGGCGCGGATAGCGACCATTCAGGCGCGATTCGTACAGGCGTGGGTGAACCGGGAAGAGATCGATGTACAACTGCGCGAGGCCGGGGAATCGAAACGCGCTGTGCTGAAATGATCCATCACCGTGAGAAAGCCGAGAGGTGACCACGGCGGCATCGGCTCGAGCGCGCATGGCATCGAGCAGCATCGCGATTGCGCCGGGGCGGATCTCGGTGTCGGGGTTGAGGAAAAGAACGTTGCCCTCACCCCCCCTGCCCCCCTCGCCCGGCGCATCGGGCGAGGGGGGAACAAACCCCAACGCTCTCAATCCGGCGTTGTTGCCGCCCGCGAAACCCAGGTTCTCATTCAGCGCGATCAACTCGACACGAGGGAAGCGCGCGCGGACCATCTCGGCGCTGCCATCGCGCGAGGCGTTATCGACGACGAGGATGCGCGAGTCGATCGAGGATGAGACGAGATCGGCGAGAAGCGACTCGAGGCAACGTGCGAGCAAGTCGCACACGTTCCACGACACGATGACGACGGAGAGCGAGATCATGGTCTTTCACCACCAAGACACGAAGGCACAAAGGAATGAGGTATCTTCGTGTCTTGGTGTCTTGGTGGTTTATCAGCAGGCCTAGATTAACCGATCGCCTTCTATGGATACCGAATCCGTCCGGTAATGGCAGCCCCGGCTGTGGCGGTTGTGGCGCGCCGATTGGGCGACGATTAGCGCGATCTCGACGGCGTTGCGCAGGCCGATCAACCCGTCGCTCAGGCGCGTCGTGCGATAGAAGGTCTCGATCTCGTTCCACAGATGGCGCAGCTCACGGATGGCGCGCGACAGCCGGTCGGCGCTGCGCACCAGACCGACGTAATGCCACATGATATTCTGGATCGTCTGCATGTCGCCCTGAATCAGCGCCGGGTCCGCATCGGCAACCAGCCCGCTCTCGTCCCACGGCGGCACTTCTTCAAAGCTGGGAATATCGGGCGGTGTGGTTTGGCTCAACGCATCCTCGATGTGCTGCGCGGCGCGATTGCCCCATACCAATCCCTCAAGCAACGAGGTTGACGCCAATCGATTCGCGCCGTGCAGCCCGGTGCAGCTCACTTCACCCACCGCGTGCAGATTCGCGATGCTGGATCGACCCCACTCGTCCACCGATACGCCGCCGCAGAAGTAGTGCGCGGCCGGGACGACCGGGATCGGCTCGCGCGTGATGTCGATGCCGACATTCAGGCACGTGGCGTGGATGTTGGGGAAGCGCGCGCGGATCGCGTCGGCGGACATGCGCGAGGCGATGTCGAGCAGCACATACGAGTGGCCGTGTGTCTCCATCTGATGATGGATCGCGCGCGCGACGACATCGCGCGGCGCGAGGTCTTTCCACTCCGGCGAGTAATCGGCCATGAACGCGCGGCCATCGGGCGTGAGTAGGACGCCGCCTTCGCCACGCACGGCCTCGCTGATCAAGAACCCTTCCGCGCCCGGCACGGCCAGCGCCGTCGGGTGAAACTGCACGTACTCCACATTGGCGATCCGTGCGCCGGCCCGATGGGCCATCGCCAGGCCATCTCCCCGCGCGCCGGGTGGATTCGTCGTGTTGCGATAGATGCGCCCTAGCCCACCGGAAGCGAGCACCGTCGCCGCCGCGAGGTAGCGATGCACCGTGTGTTCATCACGATTGAAGATGTACGCGCCGTGGCACGTCACGGGCCGGTAGGCCGCCAGCGGATCGCGAGAGTGATGCGGGAAGGTGATCAGATCGACTGCGGTCGCGTTCGCCTGAATCGTCACGTTGGGGCAGCGGCGCAGCGCGGCGATCAAACCGTGGATGATCGCCTTGCCGGTTTCATCGCCGACGTGCAGGATGCGCCGGTGCGAGTGCGCGGCTTCCTGCCCCCATTCGAGTTCGCCGCGTGAGTCCCGGTCGAAGTCGATGCGCGCTGTCTCCATAAGCACTTCGCGCAAAAGCGGCGGGCCTTCCTCGGCGAGGATGCGCGCCGCCTGCGGCGAAGTTGCGCCTGCGCCGGCCGTCACGATGTCGGCCACCAGGCTGTCCACGCTATCGTCGATGCCATGACCGACGATACCGCCCTGGGCATAGCGTGTGTTCGATTCGTGGGGATCCGGCTCGCGCGTGATGATAGTGATTCGGCGCTGGGGGTTGCGCGCTAAGCGCAGCGCGGTCGTCGCGCCCGCGATGCCACAGCCGATGATGAGGACTTCAGTTTGGATCAAGTAGACTCTCCACGACCTCTCCCCTTCCCCTCTCCGTTGCGGAGAGGGGAAGGGGTCGGGGA
>DATBWU010000040.1:0-13455 GCA_036514635.1 Anaerolineae bacterium
CCGCCGCTGGCCGGGTTTGCCGGCCGGTGGGGATTGCTACAAGAGACGAGTCACTTCGATCTGCGCGCCACGATCCTGCTGCTGGCCTCCAGCGTCAGCGTGTCGATCGGCGTGCTGCGTGGACTGCGGGAGATGCTCCAGCCCATCGACGAGCCGGCCAATGACAAGCAGCGCGAGCGACGCGGCGAAGCGATCTTGATCGTCGCCGCGCTGGCCGTGTGCCTGTTCATTGGACTGTTCCCCGGTGTGCTCGCGCCGAGCGTGCGCCAATTCGTGGCGGCGTACACATTTGTAGGGAGATAGCCCTCACCCCCTACCCCTGCCCCTTCCCCCTCTTCGTGTGCACTCAAAGGTTGTCAGCAAATTTAGCGCTCGCCAACCATGTCCTCGCGGCTGACCTGCCCTCGCGTGCAAAGCACGCAGGGGTTGCGCTCTGCTCCGCGGGGTTGGCCGAGACTCTCTTCAAACTCACCACCAAGACACCAAGCAGCACTAAGGTTTTCTTGGTGTTTCTTGGTGTCTTCGAGACGTGGTGGTTAACCTTCGAGCCTTTTCAGACAATCTCTTAGGCCGGGGAGAGGGTAAGGTACACCTCTTCCATCTTCGGCACGATGGTGTTCCAATCGTATTTTGCTTCGACGTATCGCCGGCCGGCCACGCCGAGCCGCCTGCGCCGATCGGCATCTTCGATCGTCTTCACGACTTCCGCCGCAAATCGATCCGGGTCGTCGGCCACGATCACTTCGCGATCGTGCGCCACGTCGAAGCCGTCCACGCCCAGCGCTGTGCTGACGATCGGCGCGCCCATGGCCATTGCTTCGAGCACTTTGAGGCGCGTGCCGCCGCCCATGCGCAGCGGCACCACGACGACCGAAGCGCCGGCGAGGTAGGGCCGCACGTCATCGACCGCGCCGGTGATGCGAATGTCGTCTCGACCGCGCAGCACGTCCAGCCGCACGTGCGGGCGCTGGCCGACGATCGCCAACGTCGCCGGCGGGATTGCCGCGCGCACTTTGGGCAGCACGCGCTCGGCGAACCACAAGACCGCATCGACGTTCGGGCGGAAGTCCATCGTCCCGCTGAAGACGAGCGTGGGTGCGCCGAAAACGGTCGGGGCGACGACGCCCGGCCGATAATACGCGGTGTCCACACCATTCGTCACGACGGCCACGCGCAGGTTCGGATCGAGCGCGCGGAGAGCGGCGGCATCCGCTTGCGACACGGCCACGACCCGATCGACCGATCGGCACACCTGCCGCTCGAACTGCCGGAGTTTCCACGTCTGGATCAGCGAGTAGATTGCGCCGACGCTCCAGCCTTTCAACTGCCGCTCGGCTTCGGCCGTGCGGCGCTGCAGCAGCCATTCGGCGTTGTGATCGTCGAGCACCAACAGCGCCCGGGGGGCCAGGCGTCGCGCCAGCAAGCCGTAGCGGGCCATCTCAATCGCCTCGATCTGGATCACATCGTATTCGCGCTCACGCAGCAGCGCCGACAACCGGTTCGCCAGGCGGGGCGACCACAGCCGCAAGGCCATGTCGGGACGAGGCGAGAACAGCGTCGTGAATGCGCGTCCGATCATCGAACGCGACGGGGCATCGGCCCACGCGATACGGCGGCACGCTTTGCCTAACGGCGAGCCGGAAATGCGACGTACGCTCCCGGCATCGGCGAAGGTCAATAAATCGATCTCGTGCCGTTGTGACATTCCGACGATCAGGTTGAAGTTGCGGATCGCCGTGCCTTTGTGCGGCGGGTATGGAAGTTGAGGCGTCAGGAAGAGAAGGCGCATCGGCGTAACGCCTACGAAACGGAAAGGATTGATCCACAGTAACTGCGCATGGGTCTAGGTTTCCCTTCGCCGGACGATGAATCGTCCGGCTCAATCACACGCAAGCCGGGTAAACCCGGCTAACCGGCGCCAGTCGGCTTCAGCCGACTTGCATGATTTCAGCCGGAGAATTCATGCTCCGGCGACGAGGCGTGCGCAGCCACGATCCACGAATCTATGTTCGGCGCAGGTGTCTGACCGCGCCGCCGGTCGGGTCAGGAGACCCGACCGGAACTTGAAGCGCCCCGCAACACACTCGTGTAAACCGCCAGCGTCTCGCGCGCGCAGCGTTCCCACGAAAACTCGGCCACGCGGGCCAGGCCTTTCTCGCGAAGTCGAGAGGCCAGTGTAGGGTCCGTAAGAACGCGCTCTATCGTCGAAGCCAGTCTCCCTGCATCATCCGGGTCGTCGATGATCAGTGCGGCATCACCGGCAATCTCCGGCAGCGAGCCGCGCCGGCTGACGACGACCGGCAGGCCGCAGGCCATCGCTTCCAAAACCGGCAGGCCGAAGCCTTCGTAATGCGACGGCAGCGCCAGGGCCGACGCGCCGCAATAGAGCGCGACGAGATCATCGTCCGCCGGCGCGTCGAGAAAGTTGACGCGCTCGTGCAAGCCCAATCGATCGATGTGCGCCAGCGTCTCGTCGAATAGCCAGCCGCGCCGGCCGGCGATGACCAGTGGCGGCACGCCGGCGGCGCGATCGAGCAAGAGGCGGTATGCGTTAAGCAGGCCGCCGACGTTCTTACGCGGCTCGAAGGTGCCGACGAACAGCACGTAGCACGCCGGCAGCCCAAGCCGATCGAGGCGCAGGCGCGCATCGGCCGGCGGGAGGGGCCGGAAGCGCGCATCGGGCGCGAGCCACACCACGCTGATTTTCCCGGCGGGCACGTTCAGCAGATCGATCAGGTCGGTCTTCGTCGCGTGCGAATCGGCCAGAATGTGATCGGCCACGGCCACGGCGCGCGCGATTTGATCGTTGTAATAGCGGCGGCTTTCGGCGGTGAGGAACTGTGGATAGCGCAGGAACGTGAGATCGTGAACTGTGATTACGCGGCGGAAACGGCCTCTGAAGGGTGGGATGAAATCGGGGCTGTGCAGCAGGTCGATTCGTGCGCGGGCCAGCTCGATGGGGAGCGCCACTTGCTCGAAGCGATGATGGCTGGGCACCCACAGGTTCCAGCGGCGCGCGTTGGGTGCGCCGGCCAGGTTGATTCGATCTTTGCGGCTGTGCAGGAGGGTGTACGTGCGGCCCGGATCGAGGCGCGGCAGCTCGCGCGCCAGATGAACGATGTATTGGCCGATGCCGCTCTCGCGCCGGTAATACACCAGGCGAGCATCCAGGGCAATGGTGGTCACACCGGGCATTATAAAGCGTGAAACGTGAAGCGTAAAACGTGATGCCGGTGGCGGCGCGCGTTACGATTTACGTTTTACGCTATAATCGTGCGCACCGAACAGGGGGGAAACCCAATGGCCGTCGACATGGAACTGACGCAGGTCTCACAACTGCTGAACTGGCTGGAAGCCGAGCGCAAGAAGGACAAGGCGACGCTGGCTACGCTCGACGAGCGCATTCGGGCGCTGACGACGGGCGCGCAACAACAGGCGCACCGCGTGCAAGAGCTGGATGCTGCGCTGGCCTCCATGCGTGCCCTGCTGTCCAGGCTGGCGCAGGTCGATCGCATCCTCGACGAGTACAAAGCCGAAGTGGCGGCGCTGCTCAACCGCCACGACGAAGAACGCAAGAAAGTCGAGCGTGAAGCGGCGCGGTTGCGGGCCGTTGAAGTGGAGGAGCTGAACCGGGCGCTGGCCGAGATCAAGAAAGACCTGATGCGCCTGCCCCGGATCGACGACGATATGTCCACCCGCCGCGCCGAAGAGAAACGGTTGGGCGATCAGGTCAAGCAGATCGGCTTGCAGGTGGACGTGGCGATGAAGCAGACGGAAGAGCGGACGCGCGGCGTTCCCTATCTGGAAGAAGGTCGTCGCCAAGACAATAAGCGCATCGTCCAACTGGAAGCCGACAACATCGAGCATAGCCAGCGCATAGAAAGCCTGACCGCCAAGCTCCAGTTACTGGAAGATGCGCTGAACAAGTTCCCGGCCAGGCTCGATGTGCTGAACCAGGGCCTTGGCGCACAGGACAAGATCATCGAAGAAATCCGCGTGATGGAATTTCGCCGCCAGCAACAAATGAAAGCCTGGGAAGAAGAACTCGCCAAGTTCCGCACGCAGATGACCGAGTATAGTGACCTGATGGCCCGCCTGCGCGAACAGGCGCAGATCAACCAGAAAGCGTCCGCCGACCTGGCGGCCTTCCAGGAAAGGCTGCGCCAGCGCACGGCGGAAATCGCCGAAGTCGAGCGCTTGTTTGAAGAGCGCATCAAGCGCACGCTGGAACAGGCGCAGGCCGAGGACGAGAAGCGCTGGCAGAAGTATATGACGCGCGGCGACGAGCGCTGGCACGATCACGACCGGCAGAACGCCAAGCAACTGGAGCGCGTCGAGAAGCTGGAAAGCGAGCGCGACCGGCTAGCGGCGTCCCTTGACGACATGCGCCGGAAATATGACGACCTGGTGCACCATCTGATCGATTTCGGCACCAGCCTAGCCGAGGCGCGCCGCAGCAGCCTGCCTAACGTCAGCGTGCCGCCGGCCACGTCGCCCGAAGACGGTCGCGGCATCCCCGACACCCCACCTCGCAAGCGGCGCTAGTGCGCTGCTTAATTACCGCAGAGCCCGCGGAGGGCGCCGAGATGGAAGAGAAGGAGAGGCTGGACCGAATAACAGAGAATATCATCGGCGCTGCCATCGACGTTCATCGAGCCCTCGGTCCTGGTCTACTTGAGTCTGCGTACGAGGCGTGTCTGGCATTTGAGCTGGCGCAGCGTGAGTTGAAAGTAGTGCGACAGCAACCACTGCCTGTGGTTTATCGGCAGGTCAAGCTGGAATGTGGTTATCGGCTGGACCTGCTGGTCGAGAACATGGTTGTCGTTGAGATCAAGGCGATTGAGCAGCTCGCACCGATTCATCAGGCCCAGCTACTCTCATATCTGAAACTATCAGGCTGCAAAGTCGGTCTATTGATCAACTTCAATGTCAAGACCCTGAAAGACGGGATTCGCAGGGTTGTAAACAACTTTCCGGATTCTCCGCGGTCTCAGCGATCTCAGCGGTAAAATAATCTTCCACCAACAATGCATGTTATCGGCACCGCCGGTCACGTCGATCACGGCAAATCCACACTGGTCGAAGCGCTGACCGGCGTCCACCCCGATCGTCTCAAAGAAGAGCGCGAGCGCGAGATGACGATCGACCTCGGCTTCGGCTGGATGACCCTCCCCGGCGGCGAGCCGGTGGGCATCGTCGACGTGCCCGGCCACATCGACTTCATCGAGAACATGCTGGCCGGCGTGGGCAGCATCGACGCGGCGCTGTTCGTCGTCGCCGCCGACGAAGGCGTGATGCCCCAGACGCGCGAACACCTGGCGATCCTCGACCTGCTCAAGATCGAAGCCGGTATCGTCGCGCTCACCAAGATCGACTTAGTGGACGCAGAGTGGATCGATCTGGTGAAGAGCGACGTGAGCGACACACTGCGCGGCACTGCGCTGGAGCGCGCGTCGATCATCCCCGTCTCGGCCCGGCGCGGCGACGGCATTCCCGATCTGATCGGCGCGCTCGAAGCGGTGCTGGCGCAGCGCCCGGCCCGACCCGACCGGGGCCGCCCGCGTCTCTCCGTCGATCGCGTGTTCACCGTCGCCGGATTCGGTACAGTCGTCACCGGCACCTTGATCGACGGATCGTTCGCCGTCGGCGACGAGGTTGACATCCAGCCGATCGGGCTGGCCGCGCGCATCCGTGGCTTACAAACGCACAAGGCCAAACTCGAGCGGGCTGTGCCCGGCAGCCGCGTGGCGATCAATCTGAGTGGCGTCGAAGTGAGCGACGTGAAGCGCGGCGATGTCGTCACGTCGCCGGGCTGGCTGCGCCCCACCCTGCTGCTCGATGCGCGCTTCGAGCATCTGTCGGAGCAGCGCGGCAACTGGGCCAGGCCACTCAAGCACAATGCGGAGGTCAAACTCTTTCACGGCGCGGCGGAAGTGAGCGCGACGATTCGTCTGCTGAATGACGAGACGCTCACGCCGGCGAGCGCGGGCTGGGTGCAGTTCGCATTGAAAGAGCCGCTACCCATCCTCAAAGGCGATCGCTTCATCGTGCGCCTGCCGTCGCCATCGATCACGCTGGGCGGCGGCGTGGTCGTCGATCCGCAACCGGGGCGGCGACATCGCCGCTTCAAGCCGGACGTGATCCGGCGACTGGAAACGCTGGCGAAAGGATCGCCGTCGGAGTTGATGCTTCAGGCGCTCGACGCGAGCGGGCCGATTTCGGTTGCCGATCTCTTCAAGCGTATCGGCCTGCCCCGCGATGCGACGGCCCAGGCGCTGGCCGAGTTGGAAGCGCGGAGCGACGTGCTGCACGTCGGCGACGTGTCTTCCAGCATCATCGCCTCGCGCGCCGGATGGAATGCGCTGCGCGCACGACTGATCGGCGAGATCGGCGCGTATCACAGAACTTATCCGCTGCGCAGCGGCATTCCGCGCGAAGAGTTAAAGAGCCGCCTGAAGCTCGATGCCAAAGTCTTCAGTGCGATTGCTGCGCACGCGGCAGGCGAGCGCGTTCTGGTCGAAGGCACGACCAGTCTGCGCCTGCCCGACTTCATCGTGACGTTCACACCCGCCCAGCAAAAGTCGATCGACGCACTGTTGGCGCGCTTCCAATCGCAGGCGTGGGCCGCGCCGTCGGTCAAGGAGTCAGAAGCGGCAGTCGGCGCGGATGTGCTGGGCGCGCTAATCGACCAGGGCCGGCTGGTCAAGTTGAGCGAGGATGTGCTGCTGCTGCGGGAGACGGTTCAGTCTGCCGTGAAGCGCGTGACCGAGTATCTGAACGCCAACAGGACCATCACCGTTGCCCAGGCACGCGACCTGTTCGACACCAGCCGCAAGTACGCGCTGGCGCTGATGGAGTATTTCGACTCGAAGGGGATCACGCGGCGCGTAGGGGACGAACGGGTGTCAACGAATCGGGCAACGGATGAGCAACGGATAAACGAATCGGGCAACGGATGAGCAACGGATAAACGGATGTGCAGGTGATCGGCACTATGGAAGTGCCGGTCACCTGTTCCCTTCATTCGTTTATTCGTTTTGTATCCGTTGCCGCCTCCATCAACTGCTGAATCCGCCCGACCATCTCCGCCGGATTGGGATGCAGCCCGTCCACTAACAGCGCGCTGTCGTACAACTGCTCAATCGTCACATCGATGATCGGATCATCCGGGCGGCCTTTCACCAAGTCCGCCAGGTTGCGCGTGAGCGCGTGCGCGCGATTCACTTCCATGATCTTCTTCGGCACTTTGTATTCCTGACCCAGCAGGCGGCGCACGCGCGCCATGTCGCGCTCCGTGTCGCCTTTGGGCGAGACCAGGCGACACGGGCTGCCGCTCAGCGTCTGGCCTTCGCGCACCTCGGCCACGCGCTCGCCCAGCACCTTGCGGAAACGATCGAGCAGTTCCTTGAAGTCCGGCTCGACCACGGAATCGCCCGTGGCCGGCGTCGTCTCTTTAGGCAGGTCCAGCCCGGCATCATCGACGTTGCGCAGCGGCTTCCCATTGAACTCGCGCAGCGCACCGGCCAGGAAACTGTCGAGCGGATCGATCCAGTACAGCACCTCAAGATCGTGCCGGCGGAAGTAATCCAGGTGCGGGCTGAGAGCGACCGACTTGAGATCGCTGCCGAGGACGTAGTAAACGGTATCCTGGCCGGGCTTCATCCGGTCGACGTATTCACTCAGCGACACGACCGCGTCGTGTTCGGTTTTGGTCGACGGGAAGCGCAGCAGCTTCGCCAGATTCGTGCGCGCATTCGGATCGAGTGAGATGCCCTCCTTAATGAACGGGCCGAACTCCCTCCAGAACACGCGATATTTGTCCGGCTCCTCGGCGGCCAGCCGCTCCAGCTCGTCGGTCAGGCGATTCGCCAGCACCGTGCGAATGCGCTCGACGACACGATTGCTCTGCACCGCCTCGCGCGACACGTTGAGCGGCAAATCCTCAGACTCGACCACACCCACGACAAATCGATAATGGGCCGGCAGGAAGTCTTTGCTGTACTCCTGAATCAGCACCTTGTGCGAGTATAACTTTAGACCATCCGCCTGCCGCAGGCTGAACAGGCTGCGCTCGCGCCGGCCCGGAACGCACAGGATCGCCTGAATGTCCACCGGCGCGTCGACGGAGACATGCACGTGCGCCAGCGGCGCTTCCGGCTCGAGCGCGAGCGCGCGGTAGAACTCGTCGTACTGTTCCTTCTTCACCTCGCGCGGCGGCTGACGCCACAGCGCCATCTGCCGGTTGACTTGCTTCTCCCGCACCCGGATCGGGAACGAGACGTAGTCGGAGTGTTTCTCGATGATTTGCTCCAATCGCCAGGCCGAGGCGAACTCGGCGGCGTCTTCCTTCAACTTGATCTCGACCGTCGTCCCGCGATGTTCTCGCTCGGCGGGCACGAGGCGGAACGTCTCGTCGCCGCGCGAAATCCAGGCGTGCGCCGGCTCATCGCGCTGATACGCGCGCGACACCACGCGCACCTCCTCGGCGACCATGAACACCGAGTAGAACCCCACGCCAAACTGGCCGATCATATCGGTGCGGACGCTCGCGCCCGCTTCCACCTGTTTGAGGAAAGTCGAGATACCCGACCGCGCCAGCGTGCCCAGGTTCTCGATCAGCTCGTCGCGCGTCATGCCGATGCCGGTGTCGGAAATCGTCAGCGTGCGGGCCTTCTCGTCGAAGTCGATCAGAATCAGCGGCTCCAGGTCGGGGTCGAGCACGTCGCGGTTTGTAAGCATTTCGAACTGGATGCGATTGATGGCATCCGAGGCGTTGGAAATCAACTCGCGCAGGAAAATCTCGCGCTCGGTGTACAGCGAATGCACCAGGATATTGAGCAGTTGCCGCACCTCGGCGCGGAACTCGAAGGATTCAGAAGGGGTATCCTGACTCATTGCACGCTCCACAATCGGAGTGAGAGTACGGAAGTATGGGAGTATGGGAGTACGCAGTGTGGATTATAGCGCAGATGTGTCAGTTGAACGTTAGAGCATCGCGCTTCGGAACAATCGGCGAGCGCTCAACATCTAATGGGCAGATAACAGCGCCGGATCGTCGAAGGCTCACCGCGCACGAACGATCCGCAAACCAGGAGAAGAAAAGATGAACGCCCGCAAGTTGCTCGCCCTCTGTTCGCTCGTCGCCGTGGTTGTCTCGGCCTGCGCCCCCGCCGCCAGGGGAACGCCGGTTGTTCAGCAAATCACCGTCGAAGTGCCGATGGAGGCCACCTCGCCAGCATTTGGCGGAGCTGTGCCGGTTCCAACGCAATCGCCCTACGAGCCTCCGCCGCCCGCCGACCTGAATCGCTCCTCGGAAGAATCGCAGGCCGCGCACCCGACCTGGCCGCCCTATCCAACGGCTGAGCCTTACGCCACGCCCTGGCCCGAACCGCCGAGGGACGACTACGGCGTCAATCCGTTCATGGACACGCGCGAGGATCACCTCTCAACCTTCGCGATGGACGTGGACACCGCTTCGTACACCAAGATGCGCGACTATATCAACGCCGGGCAACTGCCGCCGCCCGACCTGGTGCGCGTCGAAGAGTTTATCAACTACTTCAACATGGAATACCCCGATCCCGCCAGCGGCGCGTTCAGCGTCAACCTGGAAGGAGGGCCGGCGCCCTTCGGCGATGAGGGGACGTGGCTGCTGCGCGTCGGCATTCAGGGGAGGCACATCGCCGGTTGGGAACGCAAAGACGCGCTGCTGACCTTCGTGATAGACGTGTCCGGCTCAATGGCCGACGAGAACCGCATCGACATGGTGAAGTACGGCCTGACCCGATTGGTCGACCGGCTCGGCCCGAACGACCGGGTCGCGATCGTCGCCTTCAGTGAAGATGCATGGGTGGTGCTGGAGCCGACCTCGGTCGAAAACCGCCAGCGCATCCTGGATGCGATCAACAGCCTGTATCCGATGAACTCGACGAACACGGAAGCCGGCCTGCGGCTGGGTTACGACCTGGCGCACCGTAATTACCGCGACGGCGCGATCAACCGCGTGATCCTGTGCTCGGACGGCGTGGCGAACGTCGGCAACACCGATCCGTACACGCTGGCCCAGTATGCGCAGGACTACTATGGCCGCAACATCTTCCTCTCGACCGTCGGCGTCGGCCACGGCAACTACAACGACGAACTGCTAGAGCAGTTGGCCGACAAGGGCAACGGCGTGTACTCGTTCCTCGATAGCCGGGAGGCCGCCGAGCGCATCTTTACACAAGACCTGGAAGGCACGCTGCAAACGATCGCGAAGGACGCCAAGATTCAGGTCGATTTCAATCCCTACGTCGTGCGCGGCTATCGCCTGCTGGGGTACGAGAATCGCGCCGTAGCCGATCGCGACTTCCGCAATGACACGGTCGATGCGGGCGAGGTTGGCGCGGGGCATAGTGTGACTGCATTGTACGAAGTGCAGTTCTACTCAGAAGCCAGCGGTGACGCTGCCGTGGTGCGCGTTCGCTACGAAGACCCCGACACGCGCGCCGTGGCCGAGATCAGCAATACCCTCCGCCGCGAGGACTTCCAGCGCGACTTCAATCGCACGTCGCCGCGCTTCCAGTTGGCCGCCGCCGTCGCGCAGTTCGCCGAGGTTCTGCGCTACAGTCCCTACACGCGCGGCGAACAGGCGCGTCGGATCGCCGACTTGGCTTACGCGGTGCAGCTGCAATTGCCGTTCGATCCGGATGTAGGGGAGTTCGCACAACTGGTTGGCCGCGCCGTCGAGATGATGCGGTAACTCAGCCTGTTTTTCGCACCTGCTCCCGCCGGATTACTTACTCACCTTACGCAGTCGGGCAGGACTTTACCGCAGAGTGCGCGGAGAACGCAGAGATTTGCTTGGAAATCCGCTCCGCGCCCTCTGCGTTCTCGGCGGTGAAATGGTCTCTTGCGTAAGGTGAGTTACTTATCCGGCGGGAGCGTTGTTTTTCGTAACTGCTCGTGCAGCGCGCGCACAAATGCCCCGGCGGCCTCCGGCGCGTTCCCATCGCTCGCCTTCGCCACGAGCGCCGAGCCGACAATAACCCCATCTGCAATGCGACCGACTGCCGCCGCCTGCTCCGGCGTCGAGATGCCAAAACCCACTGCCAGCGGACAGCTCGTCCGGCTCCGCACGCGATCGACGAACTGTGTCAGGCCATCCGGCAGTTGGCCTCGCGCGCCGGTGATGCCCGTCAGCGACACGAGATAGAGGAACCCGCGCGCGCGGCGCGCGACGCGCTCGATCCGTTCCGGCGTCGAAGTCGGCGCGAGGAAATGGATCAGTGCCAGATTATGCTCGCCGCACAGCGCGTCAAGCTCATCGGATTCCTCGATCGGCAGGTCGGGCACGATGAAGCCGTCCGCGCCGGCGCGCGCCGCATCCGCCACCAGGCTCGAAAGCCCATACGCCAGCATCGGATTGAAGTAGCCCATCAGCAGGAAAGGCACGCGCACGGCCCGGCGGCGCAATTCGGCGACCATGTCCAGGCTGCGGGCAATAGTCATGCCATTCTGGAGCGCGATCTGCGTCGCACGCTGGATCACCGGCCCGTCAGCTAACGGATCAGAGAACGACAGGCCAATCTCGATCAGGTCTGCGCCGCCCCGCGTGATCGATTCGATCACAGCCAGCGATGTATCCAGATCGGGATAGCCGAGAGGGAAGTACGGCATGAGCGCAGGTCGGCGAGCAAAGGCACGTTCGATTTCAGCGAGAGGCATGGAGTTACTCCAAATCAGTGAGCAGTTATCAGTGGGCAGTTATCAGTGAACAGTTATCAGTGAGCAGTGGTCACTGTTTACTGACCCACTGTTTACTGATCACTGACCCACTGTTTACTGATCACTGTTCAGTGTTTGGCCATCGCCTTCATGACGGTGTCGAGGTCCTTGTCGCCACGGCCGGACAGGTTCACCAACAGGATTTGATCGCGGCGCATCGACGGCGCGCGTCGAATCGCTTCGACGACGGCGTGGGCGGATTCAAGCGCGGGGATGATGCCCTCCAGCTTGCACAGCATCTCGAACGCGGCCAGCGCCTCGTCGTCGGTGGCCGAGGTGTACGTGGCGCGGCCGATGTCGCGCAGGTAGGCATGCTCCGGCCCGACGGCGGCGTAGTCCAGCCCCGCCGAGACAGAATGCGTCTCCGCGATCTGCCCATCGTCCGTCTGCAACACAAAGGTCCGCGTGCCGTGCAACACGCCGACCCGCCCCAGGCGCAGATCGGCAAAGCGCGCCGCATGGCGGCCGGTCGCGATGCCTTCCCCACCGGCTTCGACGCCGATCAGCGCGACGGCCGCGTCGTCGCGAAATGCGTGGAACAGGCCGATTGCATTCGAGCCGCCGCCCACGCAGGCGATGCAGGCGTCGGGCAAGCAGCCCGCTTCATCGAGTATCTGCGCGCGCGCCTCGATGCCGATCACCGATTGAAAGTCGCGCACAATCGTCGGATAGGGATGCGGCCCCAGCGCCGAGCCAAGCAGGTAGTGCGTGTCGTGCACGTTCGTCACCCAATCGCGGATGGCTTCGTTGATCGCATCCTTGAGCGTGCGTGTGCCCGACTCGACGGGGTGCACTTCCGCGCTCAACAATTTCATACGGAAGACGTTCGGCTGCTGGCGCTCCATATCGACGCGGCCCATGTAAACGACGCACTCCAGTCCCAGCAGCGCGGCGACCGTCGCCGAAGCGACGCCGTGCTGGCCCGCGCCGGTCTCGGCGACGACGCGCCGCTTGCCCATGCGTTTCGCCAGGAGCGCCTGGCCGAGCGCGTTGTTGATTTTGTGCGCGCCGGAGTGCGCCAGGTCTTCGCGCTTGAGGTAGATCGATGCACCGCCGAGATGTTCACCCAACCGGCGCGCGTGCGTGAGCGGCGTTGGTCGCCCGACGTAAGTGGTCAGCAGTCGCTCGAACTCGCGCACGAACGCGGGATCGGCGCGCGCCTCCAGGTACGCCGCTTCAAGCGCCATCACGGCAGGCATCAATGTTTCCGGGACGAACTGGCCGCCGTAGGGGCCGAATTTGGAGTTTAGAGCCTGAGTCTTGGTTCCAGTAGTTGTGGCAAGCATCATGAATCCTATGCGAGTTGGGCGACGGCACTGCGCGCAGCCTTGACGAAGTCGATCATTTTGCGATGATCCTTCTTGCCCGGCGCGGCCTCGACGCCCGATGCAACATCAACACCCCACGGCTCGACGGCGCGGATCGCTTCCGCGACATTCTCCGGTGTCAGTCCGCCCGCCAGCAAGACCGCGCATCGAGCAGAAAGGTAACGCGCCACCGCCCAATCGGCGACCTGGCCGGTTCCGCCATAGAGTTGTGCGTGCACTGCATCGACCAGCAGCGCAGGCTCGCCGCTCGCGAGTGGCGTGAACCGAAGCGCGTCTTGTTCGGCTTCCTCGATCGAGCGCGAGCGGATGGCTTTATACGCGCGCCCCCACAATCGAGTGATCAGGTGCGGCGGCTCATCGC
>DATBWU010000041.1:0-10567 GCA_036514635.1 Anaerolineae bacterium
GCAGCGGACAGGGCGTGTCCGACGCTTCGCGTCGGGGGCGCGCCAGGCGAGACTCCACCCCCTGAAGGGGGCAAGCGACACAAAGAAACACCAAGAAAACTTGGAGAGACTTGGTGTCTTGGTGCCTTGGTGGTTACCACAGCGGCCTTTTCAGACAGGCTCTAAGACAGTTTCTCGACTGCAGCTCACGCGCTTGACCCTATCACGGGCGGGTGTTAGAATCCTGTCATGCCCTCTCTGATTGACCGCCTGCGCCGAATGCAGAATAAGCCGGAGCCTCCCAAGCCGACGACGCCGAAGCCGGCAGAATCGACGCCGGATGCCTCTTCGCCCAAGCCCCCTGCCCCACCGACGCCCGCCCAGTCTGCACCTAAGTCCGCCGATGCAACACTCGCCGGATCGACGCGCGAGGCGAGCGATTATTTGCGCAAGGTGTCGGATAAGATGATGAAGCTGGCGGAAGACTTTGCCTTGGGGCGAGTGAACCGCGTGCAGTTTGAGCAGCTTTATCGGCATTACGTGGAAGAGCGAGAGACGATCGTGCGCATCGTGGAGACGCAGCCAGGCACGCCGGCCTGGAAGGGCGCGGTCACGGCCGGCGAAAGCGTGCTCATCAAGCGCAAGCACGCCTCGCAGCCGCTGGGCTACGCGATTTATCTCAACGCGAACAGCTTGCCGATTCGCAGTGTGGGCGACTTCCGCATCGACAGCGCGCTGCTCGTGCCGATGTTGTCGTCGTTCCGGTCGGCGACGGCGGAGATTTTCGGATCGGGTCTGAAGAGCAGTGAAATCGAAGGCGGGCGCTGGCTGTGCTTTGTGCCGGGCGTGTACACGACGCTGATCGTGCTCTTCTCGATCGAGCCGGCGCGCCTGCAACTGGATATGCTGGAGCAACTGCATCGCCACTTCGAGAAGGCCAATCAACCGGTGTTCGAGGCCGGTCTGCCCGATCCGACCCGGCTAGTCTTCCCCCACGCAGCGGCGTTTGAATAGCATCGAGGTGACCGGCATTCGGGTGGCACCCGTCATCCGATTTATCGCCCCAGTGCATCCCCCAGCAGAATCCCCAGCAACCCAACGACTACGCCCAGGTGGAGCAGCAAGTTCGTCGTCGCGAACCACGAAGTGGGCGCTAGCAGCACGATTGCGAAATTGATGATGACCAGCAGCACGCCGATCAGCACCGGCACGCCTTTGTGCTCGGCGATGTAGCCCGATATTCGATCCAGCATAGCCACCTTTTCTCACATCAGTCAGAATCTGTCGCATTGGCGCGTAGCAGGAACGGTCTGAAGGGCGCGAACAACCGCGCTGGCAAGCGCCCCGACATCATCACGGTCGTCTCGCCGTAGTCTTCCGCCTCGACGACGCCGTGCTTGTGGAACAGCGCGATCAAATCGCCGCGCCGATTCGGCACGCGCACTCGAACCGGAATGGCCGAGTCGAATAGTTCGCGCCGGACGATGGTCAAGAGATCGTCCAGCCCGATTCGCTGTTCTGCCGAGATCGCGATGCTGTGTGGAAACTCCACCAGAAGCGCGCGAACTGCGTCGGGATCGGGCAGCCGGTCGATCTTGTTCAGCGCCGTCACGACCGGAATGTCGTGCACGCCAAGATCATCAAGCGTCTCTTCGACGGCGGCAGCCTGCTCACGCGCATTCGGATGTGAAAGGTCGACGACGTGCAGCAGCAAATCCGCCTCGTCGATCTCTTCCAGCGTCGCGCGGAACGCGGCGACAAGCTGCGTGGGGAGCTTCTGGATGAAGCCGACGGTGTCGGTGAAGAGCGCAATCTTGTTGCCCGGCAGCCGGACGCGCCGCGTCGTCGGGTCGAGCGTGGCGAACAGCTTATCCTCGACGAGCACCTTCGAGCCGGATAAGGCATTGAGCAGCGTCGATTTGCCCGCGTTGGTGTACCCGACAATCGACACAACCGGAACCTGCGCGCGGCGGCGCTGAACGCGATGCTGCCGACGATGCTCGCGCACGTTCTCCAGTTGTCGCTTGAGGAAGGCAATGCGCTCGCGGATGCCACGCCGATCGACTTCCAACTGCGTCTCGCCCGGCCCGCGCAGTCCGACGCCGGTTGTTCCCCCTCGGCCGGCCGCGCCGCCCGCCTGGCGCGCGAGATGAGTCCACTGCCGCGTTAAGCGCGGCAGGCGATACTCGTATTGAGCCAGTTCGACTTGAAGCGCGCCTTCGCTGGTGTGCGCGTGTTGGGCGAAGATGTCGAGGATCAGCGCGGTGCGATCGAGCACACGCACGTCGTCGCCCAGCAGTTTCTCGAGATTGCGTTGATGGCGCGGCGATAGCTCGTCGTCAAACAGGATGATGTCTGGTTGCAACTCGTCGCGCCAGGTCTTCAGTTCTTCGACCTTGCCCGCGCCGATGAACGTCGCCGGATCGATTGCGTTGAGCCGCTGCGTCATCTCGCCGACGATGTCGATGCCGGCGGTGCGAGCCAGCGCGCTCAACTCCTGCAGGGAGTCCTCGATCGGTAATAGATTCGGCTGGCCTCTGATCTCAGTGCCGACAACGAAGGCGCGTGCGCGCGGCGGTTCGGTCGGGAATGATCTTGGACGTGCGATAGTGTTCCTCGCTGAAGATTTTGGACGCAGACGGTAGCACTGCACCGCATGTGTTGACGCGGATGAACGCAGATAACATCAAAATCAGCGTGAATCAGCGTGAATCCGCGTCCTATTGTTTTGGTGCGGACAGAAGTCGCGCTATGACAGTTCTTCGAGATCCAGGTGCAGGTGTGTTGGCGTTTCCGGCGGCTTGGTGCGCATGGGCAGCAGGATATGAACCGTCGTGCCAGGGCGCTTCACCTCATCGTAGCCTGGACTGTCGATCCAGATTTTTCCGCCGTGCGCCTCGACCACACCTTTGGCAATCGCCAGGCCCAGTCCCGGCCCGCCGCCTTTGAACTTCGTCCGGCTGCTAGAGTGGCGCATCACATCCGTGGTTCCGTAGAACTTATCGAAGATGCGCTCGCGGTTCTCCGGCGCAATGCCGATGCCGTCGTCGGCGACCACGATCTCGATCACCGGTTCCATGCCTGTGCCCGCCTGGAGCACGCGCGTCGTAATACGGATGTGCCCGCCGTCAGGCGTGTACTTGACACTGTTGCTGGCGACATGCATGAGCATATCGTAAAGCCGCTGCGGGTCGGCATAGATGGTGCCGATCGCGCGGTCGAGCGGCTCGATTTCGATCGCCACGTCGCGATCCATCATTTCCCCTTTGAGATCGCCTACGACAATGTGGATGACGTGGCTGAGCGACGTGGGCTGGAAGTGCAGCGCCAACATTTCGTTGTCGATCATCGACACGGCGATCATGTCGTTGACGATGCGCAACAGGCGCTTCGCGCCGGTCACCAACCCATTCGCGATTTGAACGGCCCGCTCGTTTGAGGGATCGATCAGATCGTTGAGCAGAATATCGGAGTAGCCCTGAATCAACGTGATCGGCGTGCGCAGCTCGTGCGCAGCGATGCTGATGAAGCTGCTCTTCGCCCGATCCAACTGGGTCAAGCGCCATTGGGCCTTCTCCAACTCGCCTGCAACCGAGGCTTGCATCTCTTCGTTGTAGACTCGCGCGATCTGCGTCAGCGTGTTGCTCAGGGTCAGGCTCAAGGCGCGCATGAGCGAGAGCGCCTGCTCCGGCAAAAACTCGGCCAGGCACGCTTCCCATGCCTGATCATTGAGTGCGATAATGATGTAGAGCAAGTCATTCAGCCGATAGCCGCGCTGAAAACCTTCGCGCGTCAAGGCCGTTAAATCCTCATCGAGCGCCACAAAGCGCCCCAACTCGATGCCAATGCACAGATCGAAATAGAACTGGCGCAATTGCTCTTCCGGCGGGAGCGGCAGTTGTCGCCCTGACGAAGACGGTGGATACGAGTTGACGCGCGCGATCCACACGTCGCAGATCGTTTTCACGCGCGATTTCAGCCAGCGCGCCAACTCCGGATGGCGCACGCGCGGGGGTCGCAGCGGACTTGTCGTCATGCCGGTTGTCAAGGTGCGCCTCGCTCTAGCCAGGCTTGCAGTGTGCGCCCGACCCGTTCGAGGCTTTCTGCGCTGACTTTGTCCAATGTATCTTGAGCGGTGTGCCAGTACGGGTAGTCGAAGTCAATGATGTCCACGGCGGGGATGCCGCGCGCCAGGAATGGCTGATGATCGTCGATGAGCGAGTGCCTGACCTGGGGAATGAAATAGGCTTCATAGCCCAGATCGGCTGCGACTTGCCAGATGCGCTCGCGCAGATCGGTGTTGGAATTCGCTTCCCAGTAGAGCTGTTGATCGGCGTCGCCGACCATATCGACCAGAATCATCATAGATGGATTCTCAGTCAGGTGACTTGCCAGGTATTGCGATCCCACGATCCAACCCCAGCCGTCAAGCTCGCCGTTGTCTTCGGCATCGAAGAACGCGAGTTGAATACGATGCCCGGTCGCCTCCACGTTCAACACACGCGCCAGTTCGAGCAACACCGCTACGCCGCTCGCGCCGTCGCTCGCGCCGGGCACGGGTTGATCGGGGTCGGATGGATCGCGGTCGGCGCGGCGGCGTGTGTCGTAATGCGCTCCGAGTAGAATCGTTTCTCCCTGGCCGCGCGTGCCGATGATGTTCCTCGCCTGAGTGCCGAGATACTCGAAGGCCTGCTCCGTCGTTTGCCAGCCATACTCGTCCAGCTTAGACATGATATAGTCACCGGTTTGTCGACTCGCTTCGCTGCCGGTTGGGCGTGGGCCGAAGTCTATTTGATCGCGCACAAACACGAGAGCCTGTTCCCCATCGAAAACTGCCGGCGTCGGAGAGGGCGTCACAGTTGGTCTGGCAGTGGGTTTGGCAGCAGGTGTTGGCACACTCCCCTGCCCAGCGCAAGCGGCAATCGAAAACAGAACAACGGCCACAGCGACACAGGCGATCGTTCGCGTAGCGTTTTCACCCATCAAAGCAACCTAAGATTTACGAGTTTGATAGCACATAGTGACTACGCGAATAGTCGTGCGCGCCAATGTACGCTTCGAGCGTTTCAAGTGCACGTTGCGTATAGCGCTCGTAGCGGACGCGCTTATTGTGTATCGGCGACTCAAGTTCGGGCAGAATACCGAAGTTCGCTTTCATCGGTTGAAAGTTTCTCGGGTCGGCATGGGCCACATAGTGGCCCAGTGCGCCGATCATTGTCTCGCGCGGAAAGGTCAGTAACGTTTCATCGTGTAATAGCCGAGCCGCATTCACGCCGGCCACCCAGCCTGTCGCCGCATTGCCTACGTATCCCTCGACTCCGACGATCTGCCCGGCGAAGAACAGGTCGGGCCGCGTCCGAAATTGCATCGCCGGCTCGAGTAGCGCGGGCGAGTTGATGAACGTGTTGCGATGCATCATCCCATAGCGCATGAACTCCGCGTTCGCCAGGCCCGGAATCAATCGCAGCACGCGCTTCTGCTCCGGCCAGGTGAGATTCGTCTGAAATCCGACCATGTTGTACAGCGTGCCCGCCAGGTTATCCTGACGCAGCTGCACGACGGCGTGGGGTCGCTTACCGGTGCGCGGATCACGCAACCCGACCGGTCGAAGAGGGCCGAACGCAAGTGTGTCGCGACCGCGTGCGGCCATGATCTCGATCGGGAGGCAGCCCTCGAAGAACTTCGGGTCTTCTTGCTCGAACCGGCGCAACTCGATGCGCCCGGCATTCAACAGCGCATCGATGAACACATTGTACTCGTCGCCCGTCATCGGGCAGTTGAGGTAGTCACCGGCAGAATCGCCGGAGTCCCGGCCATAGCGCGACGCGCGAAAGGCAATGGACAGGTCGATCGTATCGGCAGCAACGATCGGTGAAACGGCATCGTAGAAGTACAGGTATTCCTGGCCGGTCAGGCGTGCGATGTCCTGCGCCAACGTGGTCGATGTCAGCGGGCCGCTGGCAATGATGGTCGGGCCGTCGGGAACGCGCAGGACTTCTTCGCGGCGAAGCGTAATCCGTGGGTGATTGAGAATTCGCTCGGTGACCAGCGCCGCGAAGCGTTCACGGTCCACGCCCAGCGCGCCACCGGCAGGAACGGCCGTTGCATCGGCGCAGGCCATAATCAGCGAGCCGAGCCGGCGCAGTTCGGCTTTAAGCAGGCCGGGGGCGCTGGCCGGCTTGTCGCTGCCTAACGAGTTCGAGCAAATCAGTTCCGCCAGGCGATCGGTGGTGTGTGCGGGTGTGGTGCGAACGGGACGCATCTCGAACAGCGTCACATCGATGCCGCGCTCGGCAGCCTGCCACGCGGCTTCGCAACCGGCCAGCCCGCCGCCGCCGACAGTCAGCGAAAGGTCATAGTTCACGCGGGTTATTCTACCACAACCGTTGTGGTCTGTGGCAAGGAAGACAATGACAGCGCGAAGCTAAGACCCCTCCTCTGGAGCACGCCTAAGGTTTCGACCACCATTTAAAGTAATCGATGATGGCGTGTGCATTGTCACTCTCTGCTCCGCCAGAAAATCCTACCTCAATTTGCGTGGTATTACCCCCAAAAGCCCTACTTTCCAATTTCAAGGTAACTTGAACAGGAAAGGTAATTCGAACGGGACTTGATGACCTGTCCACCCAAGAGCCACTTACGTGAGCACAGGGTCCTTGTGATTCATCACACCCAAAAACTCGCGCCCATAGGTAACCGCCTGCTTTGGGATTGGCATGACTTACTGATAGGGTGAGTGTGTCCGAAGTCTCTCCAACAATCGTGACGCTAACAAAGTTGGAGTTCGAAGTTGGTTGAGAAGTAGATGGCACAGCCTGCGATGGTGTAAGGGTTGGCGGCCTCACTGTGTTTGTTGGTCGCGGTGCAAGAGTAGGCGTTCGAGTGGGCATGGATGTGTCGCTTGGGCGAGGTGTGCGAGTTGGAGTCTGCGCTAGTGCCGGCGTGCGCGTTGCGGTGAGTGTCGACGTGTGTGTTACGCTCGGCGTCCATGTCGGTGCAGGCATGAATGTGGACAGTGGTGTCGGAGCAGGTTCAGGTGTCGAAGGCGTGCAGGCAGAGAATATAACGAGGGTAATGGGGAAAACAGCGAAAAGCCGCCTGATTAGGTACCCGAGGCTCGGATTCCGATCTAAAACGACAACAGTGGTCATAGGTCTCCTCATTACTGCCGAGAATTTCCCCTACCTGCCCTAATGCACTCTATCGCCAAGTGTGCACGCAAAGGTTGTCAGACTGCTAAGGGCAGGGCCGCGCGTTGGGCGCACAGGGTCTGCCAGTCGCCACTGAGCCAGGCGGCGCGGGCTTTGGCGGTGTGCACGGCGCCGTCCACCGTCCATTGGGCACCTGGGCGCTTGAGCCGTTGCGTGACGATTTGCTTGCAGCCACTCTCCACCGTGCCACTGCCAATCAAATAGCCGGCAGCGCGGAACTGATCATAGCCCATGCGGTGGGCGTTGTTGGTAAAGTAAGTCACGGCATGTTGGGCTTCCTCGCAACCGAGCGCCAGCGCCTGACAGGCGCGAATGACCACCTCGACCTGCCCGTCCCACAGGTGGGTCGTGACCGGCTCTAACCACGCCGCGCGGTCGCGTTCAGACGAGAAGGCCGCGTGGGCGACGCGCTTCAAGCGGTCTTCGGCGTGATACCAGTCCACAATCTGCACGGCGTGGGGGTAGTGCAGTGCCACCAAGTTCCAAATCCAGACCGCCCCGTCACACACAAACACCAACTCCGGTGCCAAGTCCGCTCTCACCGCGCAACCGGTGCCCCACAGGAGCTTGCCGAACTCCTCCGCGTCCAGAATGTCACAGTAATACTGCATGTTCTTGGCGCGGAGGACAGCTTGCTCTCGGGCGAACTTGTCGCGCTGGCGCGACGAGCGTTGGGATGGTGGCACCGGCTCAGCCTCATACCAGCAGCCCACTTTCATGTCTCGCCAATCGTCTTGTTTTTCGGGCTTTTTCCCGGCTTTCGGGCGGGGTTCGATCCGCACTTTCGCGGCGTCCAGCGAACCATACAAGCGCGGCGGCACCGGCGCCGCGTCCCGCAAACGCGCTTGGAGATAGTCTTCATCCTGGCTCTGCTCAATCAAGGCCGTCTCTCGCTCGGCTTGCAAGGCCCCCAGCGTCTGGGTTTCCGAGCGCACGGTGTTCTCCGAGACATCGAACAAGAGAAACGCTTGCAACCACGCGCGGCTCTCGTCGAACCCGAACTCGATCCCGGCTAAACCCAAGAGGGCTGCCAGTCCACTGCTCATCGCGCCGGGTTCCAGCCCATACGCTTCATCCAACGGCGCTTTCCCTTGACCACACCGACACCCCGCGTAGTACGCCCGCTCATAGGTGATCTTCCCGAACACCGTTGTGATCGTGGCGGGACGCCGTCGCTGATAGTGCAAGGTGTCCCCACAGTCGCAGGCAATCTCCGCCGCGGGTGTCCCCAGCGCTGAACTTAGAAACAGACTGAGGGCTTGCCCGCCCACCTGCCGCAGCAGTTCACGCAAACCCGTCTCGACATCAGCGATGGTGAGCGATGACGCACCCGTTTGAATATGTTCGGCTACCTGCGTTTTGAACACTTCCGCAACTTGCCTGGCTAGATTTGTCAGCATTTCGGTGTTATAGTCCATGGGGAGCCTCGGGTAGGATGGGTGTTGACCAACCTTCATCTTACCCCAGGCTCGTTTTCCCTGACAACCTTTGCGTGCACACAGGCGGCTTGATGTCTTGCAAGTGATACTCACGTGATAGGCGCAGATTGTTTCTCGCCATAAACCATCAGGCTCAGCGTCAAGATATAAGGCTCTGGTGAGGCCAAAAACCTGGCGCGCGAAACGCGTATGTTTTCCAACTCTTGCTCTGAAAGCAAACCAACTTTTACCAGCGGCAGCAACCTGTCTGGATCGATCTGCGGCAGGAATGCTTCTATTCCCACAGCGTCGCTATGAATGGCGATCACTTCTAAATCGAGACTGTGAAAGCCAGCAGATTTGAGAATCTGCCACAACTGCCGTCCAACTCGTCGATTACCGCCCCGTGCCGCTTGCGCTTGTCCGTATTTTTCCAAAATGCTTGGCCATTCTGGAATAGACGGTTCAATCAGGCCAAACATATCGTCGTCTATGTCATAGATCACGAGCTTACCACCCGGCTTGAGAACGCGCCGCACTTCCTTCGCTGCCCCGATAGGATCTGGCAAATGCTGAAATATGAGACGGGCATAGGCAAAATCAAAGCTGTTATCTGCCAATCGTGTCTCCATAATCGAGGCTTCAACGAAACAGACTCGGTCGCTTGCTTTGCCCTGCAAATACCTTTCGGCTTGCTTGATCAGTGAGGGATCAATCTCTAGACACGTCACAGTGCTATGTGGTAATAGCTCTAACAGTTGTTCTGTGATGAAGCCTGGTCCACTTCCCAATTCAAGCATTGACACCCCATCTCTTAAGCCAAATCCAGAGAGGGTGCGTGCTTCTTTTTCCCAACCCAAACGGGCTTGAGCCGCTAGCCGCTGAATTTCGGTATTGCGATCGCGATGTGTATCGCCGACATCGTATGGTTTTGTAGTCATGGTCTGTTACTCCTGCGTATGGGGTATGCCGCCTAACGTTTGGCATCAGGCGCGGGGCGGGTGATAAAGACTCCTTCGCGGGCAAGACACGCCAGAACAACCAGAGCCTTCGCTGGGGCGCGGCGTTAGCCCCGTCGCCTGCATGCCGGTGTTATGCGGCTCATTGACCTGAATTCGTCACCCCGCTTAGGTGATCACTGAACTTTCCAAGCTTTTGGAAAGTCGGCTGAAGATTGGTTTGGGCAAAACAAGTGAACTTCTCTTCACGTACTATGCAAAGCCTGTTTCCTTTACTACCCCAGCCCGATCTTCTTGGCCAGCCAGAACACCTTGCATCATCTTGCGCTGGCCCACCAGCACACATGCCCAGCCAGGCACGGAGAAGAACATTGAAAGTATAGCCGCACCAGTTGCGGCAAGAAGATTATGCGCTGTAGGATCGGAACTTAGCATATTGCCTGGAGGGCCACCAATGCCACACGCAAACCATGCGCCAAAGAATAAGAACATGTAGCCGACCATGCTCCATCTTGTAGCCGAGCGTAGGTAGCCTCTCGCCAGAGCGTGATACTTTAGCCAAGTCCATACGACTAGCGTGAATAGGACGGCAGCGACTGTCCCAAATGTGCCAAAGTAAAGCCACATCCAAATGGGGTGAGTTACTGGGAAGTTCATTCGATCAACTCCTTGCCTTGCGACCATAGAACAGGCCACCAAGGACCATCAATAGGGCGCCGATTGGAGGGGTAAATCCAAGGAGTATTACGAGTATTCCCTCGGTCGGCGTCAATGGATAGGGCAAAGGAATACCCACCAGAGCCCATAGGAAGGGTAGGGTCGTATGGACGAACAGTAAGAAAACCCCCACGGAGAAAAACGGGTGCTGTATACCGTAGCCGTGAAATCCGTGAGTGTATACCCAAGCCGTGAAAGCCTCTAATCTGGAGGTGGCAACCGATAACTCAACAACTCCTCCAAGCTCCAGAGGTGATCGGTTAATCCCGCCGCCATAGCCGGC
>DATBWU010000042.1:0-4163 GCA_036514635.1 Anaerolineae bacterium
ACTGCACCGGCGACCCGCGCCCGTGCGGCCAGTGTCGCGCCTGCGCCCGCATCGCCACGCACACGCACGCCGACGTGCGCCTCGTCGCGCCCAACGGCGAACGCATGAAGATCGATCAGATTCGCGATCTCCAGCGCGAGCTGTCGCTCGCGCCGCTCGAAGCGCGAATGCGCGTGGCGATCCTCGACGATTTCGACCGCGCCACGCTCGAAGCCATGAACGCGCTGCTCAAGACGCTCGAAGAGCCGCCGTCACACGCGATTCTGATCCTGATCGTGCCCGAGGCCGAGAACTTGCTGCCGACGATCGTGTCGCGCTGCCAGGTGATCGGTCTGCGCCCGTTGACGGCCGAGCAGGTGCGCCAGGCACTCATCGAACGCTGGCGGGTCGATCCACAACGGGCCGAGTTGCTGGCGCGGCTGTCCGGTGGGCGATTAGGTTGGGCGGTGGGCGCGGCGGCGGACGAGACGATCCTGCAACAGCGCACGGCGCGGCTCGACGATCTGCAACGGCTGCTGGCCGCGTCTCGCGTGGAGCGCTTCGCCTACGTCGAGTGGCTGACGCGCAACGCCGCAGACGTGCGCGAAGCGATCGACACCTGGCGGACGTGGTGGCGCGACGTGTTGCTGGCGGCATCGGGCAGCGGCGTGGAAATCACGAATGTCGATCGGCGCGAGGAAATCCACTCTGTCGCTGCGCGGCTCGACGCGCCGCGCGCGAAAACAGGAGCCGAAGCGTGCAGCCGCGCGTTGTGGCAACTCGACAAGAATGCGACGCCGCGACTGGTGGTCGAAGTGATGCTGATGAGCTGGCCCCACCTGTGATGCAGCCCGCCGGCCCACAGGAACTGCTCGACGCCGTTGAGAGCGCGCTTAGAAAACACTCCAGGCACGCAGCGAGCGACACATCCTAGCGGCCGACGGCCATCACAACTCCCTGGACTGACCATCATTGAGATGCGCCGCCCACGGCTTCAACCGCCGCTTGTGGATCGACCGCCACAATCATTCCGCCACGAAAATCGAGCAAGACCCGATCCCCGGCCATAATGAGCGCCCAGTTCTCCCCGTTGAGCCGCGTGCCGTTCCCACTCTCGAACACACGCCACGCCTCCCCATCTGACAGGCCGATCAACAGCACATCGCCCTCGGCGGTGAAGGCGTAGAGGCGACCGCCGGATACGATCAGTTGCGGCGGCGCGCGCCCAATCCCAAGGGTGGAACGATCCCAACGCAGCGTGCCATCGGCATTCAGCGCGATCAGTCGCTGCGTGATCAATCCTCGGTGAGCCACGAGAACGCCGCCGTCCGGTAATGCGACAATGTCACCGGTCTCGACTGCGCCAGGGTCGAGGGGCACGAGCAAATCGGTTCTGAACTTCTCCGGATTGAGGCGATACACGCCAGTCGGGTTGTAGATGAAAATCTGATCGCCAGATGCGGCGGGACGTCCGGCAGCACGCGCCGCCCAGATCAAGTGGCCCGACCGATCTAGTCGATGGACGATGGGGGGGTCCGCGTCGGTGGTGAAGATCAACTCGTCACCGTTCAGCGTCCAGTCGAACGGCGGCCCAACGCCTTCGATCTGCCACAACCGCTCGCCCCGGGCAGACACACCGATCAACTGGCGCGCCGCGTGCACAACCACACCGCCGCCGGGCAGCGGCATCAACTCCGGTCGCGTCGTGCTGTCGAGCCGAATCTGCCACATCGGCTGGCCGAGCCTATCCAGCGCATGGATCGTGCCGGTCAGATCGGAAAGATAGATCGCCGTGCCGTCTACGTCGAGAATCGATCGATACAGCGTGAAGGAGATCGGCTGGCTCCAGCGCAGGCTGCCATCACCCGGATCGATCCCCATCAAGCGCCGGTCGTCGAACGCGGCGAGCAGGCCGTCGCTCAAGATGCCGATGCCGGTCGAGTCGGTGGCAGTGAACGGGCGAGTCCATTGCACGCCGGGCGACGTGACCACACGATATTTCCAGATGGTATCCGACGGAATCTTCCATCCGGCCAACTGCGGATCGACCGACCAGTAGCCGGGGCCGGGCGAGTCCGGCAGGCGCGTGCGAATCTCGAAGTGCAGGTGCGGCCGGCCGCGTGGCTGGCCGATCGCGCCGACCGGATCGCCGCGCTTCACGCAATCGCCGGCGCGCAGGACGACGCTGGCGGGATCGAGGTGACCGTAGAACGAGAGAAACGTGCTGCCATCGGAAAAGATGTGCCGGACGATCACCACGCCGCGATCGATGCCCCAGCCGAGCGGCTGCGCGTAGGTGACCAGGCCATGCCCGATGCTATTGACGGGCTGACCCAGACTCTGGCCGCCGATGCGCACCCAGTCTTCGCCGGTGTGGATGCCGTTGTAGCGACTGCTGTATCGGCCAAAACTCCAACGCGCAGTGAAGCCCTCGCCGTCGGGCGGGTCGACAGGAAAATCGAGGATGTCCACCACGCCACAGGGCGCGCCCCGTTGAGGCACGGGCGTCGCTAAGCGAGTCTCGCGCAGATGATCTTGAACGCGCAAGGGCAAGGCTGTGGGTGTCGAAGTCGGCGTTGGAGTTGAGGTGGGCATCGGCGTGGCCGAGGGTTCGGACGTCGGCGTCGGGCCGGGCGTGGGTTCGGGGATCGGTCGGGTGCACGCGGCGATGAAAAGTGCCGTGGCGAGGATCGCGAATCCTTTTAGAAGATGTGGTGATCGCATGTATAAATTACGCGCAGCGCCCGGCTTCGGTTCAGATTTGCCAAAGTCAAAGACAATTTCAATCTCAGGCAGGATCGGTCTGGCAATGATGCTGGCCCGGCCCAATGCCGGCATAGTTTACCCGATAATTCGCGGCGCGCACGCCCAGGGGTATAGCGCCACGGCACATGATCGGCGCTTCTATTCCGAAGGAATGGGAGCGTTTCTCTGGTGATTATCCACACGTGCTCCAAGCCCGCGTCCTCGCGGGCCGACCGCGCGGACGCGGTCGGCGAGCATTCAAGATGTGTGCAATCACCAGAGCGTTTCTGTGTTGAGCAGGTCTATAATAGAGGCGAGCAAAGAAACCCGGTTTTTCTACCGGGCCTTCAAAGGAGGCAGGTAATGGGTGTCGAGCCGCACGTCGAGACACTGCCGACCAAGCTCGGCCAAGCCGTGCGCCACATCGAGTTGCATCCCAAGATGTCGCTGTCCGATGTCATCCTGGGCGGACAAGATGGATTGGTCAACGTGTTGGGCGTGGTGTTAGGTGTGGCGGCCGCATCGAGCGATCTGCGCATCGTGATCGCGGGCGGGCTGGCCGCCACTTTCGCCGAATCGATCTCGATGGGCGCGGTCGCCTACACCAGCACGCTGGCCGATCGCGACTTCTACCTGAGCGAGATCGAGCGCGAGAAACGCCACATCCGCGACCAGCCCGAGGCGGAACGCCAGGAGATCGAAGCCATCTTCGCCGGCTGGGGCCTGGAGGGCGAGCTGTTGAACCGGACCGTGGAGCAGGTGATGAAGAACGAGACCGCCTGGGTGGACGTGATGATGGCGAACGAACTGAAGCTATCGCCAGTCAATTCGGGCAGCGCGCTACGCAGCGCCGTCATCGTCGGCATCGCCGCGATCGTCGGCTCGTTGATCCCGCTCGCGCCATTCTTCTTCCTGCCGATCGCGACGAGCGCGATCATTTCGATCACGCTGACCGCCGTGACACTGTTCATCATCGGCGCGTACAAGGCCAGGACCACGGTCGGCCGACCGGGCCGGAGCGGTCTGCAAATGGCGGCGATCGGCACGATCTCCGCACTGGCGGGCTACCTCGTCGGCGCATTGTTCAGTGCACCGGCGACACCCTGAGAATCCCACATCGCCGGGTGGCGATATACTCGAAGAAAGCCGCACGGCGATGAATTCGCCGCGCTACTTGGCTGCGCCCGATGAATCGGGCGAGTCGGATTCATCCGACGCTGCTCTGTAGCCCGCCGAGTTCATCGGCGGGCGGGCACAACCTGGCAACGACCCAAGTTTCTGGGTAGCCTGAGAACCCCATATCGCCGGGTGGCGATATGCTTGAAGACAGAAACTGGCGCGGCGTGTCCGCGCGGCGATGAATTCGCCGCGCTACTTGGCTGCGCCCGATGAATCGGGCGAGTCGGATTCATCCGACGCTGCTCTGTAGCCCGCCGAGT
>DATBWU010000043.1:0-11622 GCA_036514635.1 Anaerolineae bacterium
TTCGCGGCCGAGCGCGGAGTCCATCGCCTGGTGCGCCTGTCGCCGTTCGATTCGGCGCACCGCCGCCACACTTCATTCGCGCTGGTCGAAGTGTGGCCCGACCTACCCGACAACAGCGACATCCAGATCAACCCCAACGACATCAAGATCGACACGTTCCGCGCGTCGAGTGCGGGCGGCCAGCACGTCCAGAAGAACGCGACTGCCGTGCGCCTCACCCACTTGCCGACGGGGATCGTAGTCTCCTGCCAGAACGAGCGCAGCCAAACCCAGAACCGCGAAACCGCGTTGAAGATTCTGCGCGCCCGGTTGTACGAACTGGAGGAGGAAAGACAGCGCAAGGCGCTGGCGGCGCTCAAAGGCGAGCACGTCAACGCCGAGTGGGGCAGCCAGATTCGCTCGTATGTGCTGCATCCCTACCAGATGGTGAAAGACCATCGGACCGATTACGAGGTTGGCAACTCGCAAGCAGTGCTGGATGGTCGTCTGGACGATTTCATGGAAGCGTACTTGCGGTCAGCGGTTGGGGAGTAGATTTTTGGATTACTTGACATTTTTAATAATGCCGATATAATTTGCCCCACTTACTCTTGAACCCAGGCAGGAGCGCTGAAGAACATAACATTTCAGCGCTTCTTTTGGCTTGCCTGTTGATTCATTTACCTTCTTGGGGTGCAAACCTTGCGTGACGATTCTAGCGAGGAGGCTTGAGTGGAAGCGAAGGACTTTCGTGCGCTGCGGGTGAGTCTGGCGTCTCCGGATCGGATTATATCGTGGTCTTACGGGGAGGTAACGAAGCCGGAAACCATCAATTATCGGCGTCTGCGACCTGAGAAGGACGGCCTCTTCTGCGAGGCGATCTTCGGGCCGACCAAAGACTGGCAGTGTTATTGCGGTAAGTACAAGAATGTCCGTTATCGCGGCATTGTCTGCGATAAATGCGGCGTGGAGGTGACCCGCGCCGCTGTCCGCCGCGAGCGCATGGGACACATCGCGCTGGCCGCGCCGGTCGCCCACGTGTGGTACACGCGGCGCGTCCCCTCGTACCTGGGCGTGCTGCTCGACGTGAGCCGGCGCAACCTCGACCGCGTGCTGTACTTTGCACAATACGTGGTGACGCACGTCGACGAGGAGCCTCGCCAGAAGGCGCTCAAGCGGCTGGAGGAAGAGGCGGACCGCGAGCGCAAGCGGCTGGAAACGATATCGCGTGAGAGCCTGCGCGCGGTCAAAGATAAGGTCGATTCGGAACTGGAGAAGCGCAGGTCGCAGCTCGACCAACGCGCGGACCGGCTCGACGAGAAACTGAATGAAGCCACCGAAACGGTGATGAAGGAAGCCCAGGCGATCCAGTCGCGGATCGAGGAGCGCATGGGCAAAGACATTCGCACGCCTATCCTCTTCACCCCGACGAAGACGCTGATCGCCGACAAGGGCGAGGCGATCGGCCGAGAGCACCTGACCAAACTGAACAAGGCCGTCAAGGCCAAGCTGGCCGAACTGGAAGCGAAGAACAGCGCCGAGCGCGAAAAATCGCTGTCCAAGCTGGAAGCCGAGATCGAGCATTGGCGAAGTGCGTCCAAAGAAGAGCAATCCGAGATCGAGACGAAGCTGGCTGAAGACATGAAGGCGCTCGGTGTGCGCTTCGGCACCGAGCGTGAAGAACTCCAGTCGCTGGCGCAGGGCCAGTTCCTGACCGAGGCACGCTACCGCGATCTCAAGAGCAAGTGGGGACAGGTCTTCAAGGCCGATATGGGTGCGGAGGCCTTTCTGGAGATCCTCGAGAAGATGGATCTCGACCAGATGTCGAAGGAGCTGTGGCGCGAGGTCAAGATCAGCAAGAGCAAGCAGAAGCGCAAGAAGGCGATCAAGCGGCTGCGTGTGGTGGAGAGCCTGCGCAAGAGCGCTAACCGGCCCGAGTGGATGATCCTGACCTATCTGCCGGTCATTCCGCCCGATCTGCGCCCGATGGTTCAGCTCGACGGTGGCCGATTCGCCACGTCCGATCTGAACGATCTGTATCGACGTGTGATCAACCGCAACAATCGGCTCAAGCGGCTGCTCGAGCTCGGCGCGCCGGATGTGATCGTGCGCAACGAGAAACGCATGTTGCAAGAGGCGGTCGATTCGCTCATCGACAACAGCCAGCGCGGCAAGGCGCTGTCGCGGCGTGGGCGGCGCGAGTTGAAGTCGCTGAGCGACATGCTCAAGGGCAAGAAGGGACGCTTCCGCCGCAACCTGCTGGGCAAGCGCGTCGATTACTCTGGGCGCTCGGTCATCGTCATCGGCCCAAAGCTCAAACTGCACCAGTGCGGCCTGCCCAAGACGATGGCCCTGGAATTGTATCGGCCGTTCGTCATCAGCAAGCTGGTGGAATACAACTTTGCCAGCAACGTGAAGGGCGCCAAGCGTATCATCGAGCGCGAGCGGCCCGAAGTGTGGGAAGTGCTGGAGGAAGTGATCAAGCAGCGGCCCGTGCTGCTCAACCGTGCGCCGACGCTCCATCGCCTGGGCATTCAGGCCTTCGAGCCGGTGCTGGTCGAGGGCAAGGCGATCCAGATTCACCCGCTGGTCTGCCCGGCCTTCAACGCGGATTTTGACGGCGACCAGATGGCGGTCCACGTGCCGCTGTCCGACATGGCGGTGAAGGAAGCGCGCGACTTGATGCTCTCGACCAAGAACCTGCTCAAGCCGGCCTCGGGCGAGCCGATCGTCGGCCCGGCGAAGGACATGGTGCTGGGAGTGTATTACCTGACCATGGCCAAAGATGAGCAAAAGGGCGAAGGCCGCGTCTTCTCCGACCTGGAAGAGGTCGAACTCGCGTATAACTTGGGCCAGGCCGCCCTGCACGCGAAGGTCAAGATCAGCACACACACGATGTACGAGAAGGGCTACGAGCGATACCTGGACGGCCAGCCGCGCACGCAGTTGATCGAGACGACGGTCGGTCGCGCGCTCTTCAACATGATCCTGCCGCGTGAGCTGCGCTACGTCAACGAAGTGCTCGACAAGGGCAAGCTGAATGATCTGGTCGCGCGGTGTTACTTGTGGCTGGGTCTGGATGCGACGACCAGCCTGGTCGATGCGATCAAGAACATCGGCTTCACCTACGCTACGCTCTCGGGTACGACCATCGCCGTGTCGGACTTCGTGGTGCCGGGCGACAAGCAGAACATCCTCAAAGAGATCGAGTCACAGGTCAACGAAGTCGATCGGCAATATCGCCGTGGCCTGCTGACCGAGAAGGAACAGTACACGCGTACGATCGAGTTGTGGCAGCAGGCGACCAGCCGCGTGGCGGATGCCGTCAAGCGCACGCTCGACCCGTTAGCCAATCTGAGCGTGATGGCGCTGTCGGGCGCAACGAAGGGCGGCTTCGGCCCGATCTCACAGCTGGCGGGCATGCGCGGCCTGATGGCCGACCCGGCAGGCAACATCATCGCACTGCCGATCAAGAGCAACTTCCGCGAAGGGCTGACGGCGCTCGAGTATTTCATCTCGACGCACGGCGCGCGTAAAGGTTTGGCCGACACCGCGCTGCGCACCGCCGACGCCGGGTACCTCACTCGCCGCCTGGTTGATGTGGCGCAGGATCAGATCATCAACGAGCACGACTGCGGCACTAAGAGTGGCATCTGGATTCGCCGGAGCGATAACGTCGGCGGGCAGAACATGCCGGCCCGCCTCATCGGCCGCATCCTGGCCGCGCCGGTGCACCAGCCGAAGACCGGCGACCGGATCGGCGATACCGGCCAGATGATCGACGAAGTGATAGCGCAGAGGATCGACCGCGCGCAGGTGTCCGAGGTGTATGTGCGCTCGCCGATGACGTGCGAGCTGCGCCACGGCCTGTGCCAGATGTGCTACGGGCGCGACCTGGGGCGAGGCGCCCTGGTAGAGATCGGCGCTGCAGTCGGCATCGTCGCCGCACAGTCGATCGGCGAGCCGGGCACACAGTTGACGCTACGCACGTTCCATACCGGCGGCGTGGCGGCAGAGGGTGACATCACACACGGTTTGCCGCGCGTCGAGGAGCTCTTCGAAGCGCGCAAGAAGCCGAAGGGCGAAGCCGTCATGTCGGACATCGACGGCGTCGCTCAGATTACGCGCGGCGAAGACGGCGTGCGCAAGGTGAAGATCACCTTCTCACAGGAAGCCCGCGACGAGTACGACGTGCCGGGCAATTGGGCGCTGAAAGTCGAAGACGGCCAGGCGGTAGTCGAGGGGGATGTGGTCGCCAGCCGAGGCGACCAGACGATCGTCGCCAAGCACGCCGGCAAAGTGCACCTGCGCAAGAACAGGCCGCTGTCCGTGGTGTACGAGATCCGCGACGATCGCGAATACGATGTGCCATCCGCCGCGCGCCTGCTGATCGAAGACGGGCAACCGGTGAGTGCCGGGCAGCAGATCAGTGAAGGCGCGCTGAACCCGCATCGTATCCTTCGCATCATGGGCCGCGACGCGACACAGTTATACATCCTGAGCGACATCCAGCAGGTGTACCGCTCGCAGGGCCAGAACATCAACGACAAGCACTTTGAGGTGATCGTCCGTAAGATGCTCAGCCGGGTGCAGATCGTGTCGAGCGGCGATTCGGAGTTGTTGCCGGGTGAACTGGTCGATCGGCTGCAACTACAGGACCTTAACGAAGCGCTGACGGCGGCGGGCAAGCGACCCGCGACGGCGGTGCCGGTGCTGCTCGGCGTGACGAAGGCGGCGCTGAACACCGATTCGTTCCTGAGCGCATCCTCCTTCCAGCATACGATCAAGGTGCTGGCCGGTGCGGCGATCGAGGGCAAGACGGATGAACTGTTCGGTTTGAAGGAGAATGTGATCATCGGCAAGTTGATCCCGGCAGGCACTGGTTTCAAGCGGCCTGACGAGGAAGAGCCGAACGGCGAGATGCCCATCGCGCCGGAAGCCGCCGAGGTTGGCCCGGATACCCTCGAGGCGGCGCTTCCGGCAGAGGTGTAAGGAGGGAGCGGGATACGCAACGGCAGCGATCAGGCAATGGTCGCTGCCGTTTCTTTTTCTGACATTGCCTAACGCACATCCGACCCCTCGCTGCAAGCCAGGTGACCAACACTGGCTGAAGTGCCGGTCGCCTGATAGAGTGAGCGTATGGAAGACGGGCAGGGGCAGGTCGAATTGGACGCGCGGCGCGAGCTGGCTGCCCAGCTGGAACAGGAGCGCGCGGATCTTCAAATCGAGATAGACACCTTTCGGCAAGAGTACAGCGCGCGCGTTGGCCCGGCGCAGGCCGATCGGGAGGCGCTGGCGCTTCACATCGCGGAATACCGATTGCGCAATGAGCTGATTCGCTTGCGCGGCAAGGCGCTGGACGCGGTTCGGCTGGAGGCGGAGGTGGATTGGCAGTTGCGCGGGCGGCGAGCGCAGTTTGAAGGGTATCGCGAGTCGGTCGATCAGGCCGGGCGCGCGACCCGCGCTCACCGGCCCGAGCCGGATACGGCGACACAGCTCGATCTGAAAGCACTGTACCGCGATCTCGCCAAGCGTGCCCATCCCGATCTGGCCGCAGGTGACGATGATCGGTCGGCGCGTGGCGCGCTGATGATTGAGATCAACCAGGCTTATGCGTGTTTCGATCTGGCGGCGCTTAAAGCGATTGCTGCGCGGTTGGATGCGTCGGGGCCGGGCACGGTTGCCGTAGCCGCCGAGCGTGTTCGGGCTGAGGTGGAGCGGCTCGACGCACTCATCGGTTCCCTGCGTGTGGAGATCGCCGAGTTGAACCGGTCGGACTGGCTGGCGATGAAGCTGGACGCCGCGCTCGCCCGTTCACGCGGCATCGACTGGTTCGACCGGGCACGGCGCGAGATCGAGGCGCGTGCCGCGCAGCGCCGGATCGAGCTCGATCACCTGATTGCCGAGTTTCGGGAACTCGTGCGCGAGGCCGGATTGGGCTGAGCACGTGCGCCAAATTTGCATTGCATGGCGGAGTGGGGTCAGCCTGTTTGACCACGCCGACTGAGGTCGGCACTCCGGCTCGGAGTTTTCATGTGGGTTCGGTATATTTGCGCTTGAGGTGAGGATTGGCGTCCACACTGTGGCAGCCGTTGAGCGAGATTGCCTTGCGGGCCAGCAGCGCGGCCTCGGAAGAAGACGTCTTTAGCGCGGTCGGCGACGGCCTGAAAGCGATCGGGTTGCGCTCGACATTGGCCCTGCTGGATGACATGCTCGATCGTTTCCGCGTCGTGTACGCATCGGCGGCGCGGCCCATCCTCGTCGCCGCAGAGCGATTGTTCGGCGCAAGAGGGATTGGCTACGAAATTCCGGTTGCCGATTCGTTCACGTTGGGGCAGGCGGTCCGCGAGCGGCGCGCAGTGTACGTGCGCAACTTCCTCCCGCAGCCGGGCGCGCCTCCGACCCGCTCGGGGACGACCAAGCGCGGCATCGATCTGTTGGATGCCACCCCTCACGTCGCCGCCCCGCTGATCGCTCACGAGCGCGTGTTGGGTGCACTGGTCGTGCAGTCGGCTCGCCTGGTCGAGGAGGATGCTGCGCCGGTGATGGCGTTCGCCGGTCAGGTCGCGCTGGCGATCGCGCGCCTGAGGCGCAGCACCGAGGCCGCCAGCCGCGAGCGCCAGTTGTCGATCATCGTCCAGATCAACCAGATCGTCGGCGCTGATCTGACGAATGTGGGTAGCTCGTACGCGGTCGTCTTGCGCGAAATCAAGCGGCTGGTGTCCTTCGATCACGCCGAGCTCGCGCTGATCGATCCAGGCTCCGGGAAGGTGCATATCTCGTCGCCGGGCACGACGTTGCCGGGTGACGCCACCGGCGCGACGAGTTATCCCGTGCCCGGCTCGATTATCGAATGGATGTCCACCCATGGGCAGCCCTACATCGTCAAAGACGCCAGCATCGAGCGCGAGTTCTCGGAGGCGCGATCCGCCGCCGTCCGGCACATGCACTCGCTCATTGCACTTCCGTTGCGCCACCGGGGCCAGACGCTGGGTGGCTTTATCCTGATGAGCGCCACGCCGTACTTTTACGGTGAATCGGATTACGCGCTACTCGCTCCGATCGTCGATCAGATGGCGAGCACGCTGTCCAACTATCGATTGTTCGATCAGGTTGAGCGCGCGCGACGCCTGCTCCAGGCGGTGCTCGACTCGACCGGTGATGCCGTGATCGCCGTGGATACCGCGGGCTACGTGACGCTGATGAATTCGGCGGCGAAGCGGTTGTTCACGCCGGACCTCGATGCACCGGCCGGACTGCACGTGTCCGACGCGATTGATCAACCGACGCTGCATGAAGCGTTTCGGCAGGCACTGGACGGCAAGTTCAACGCGCCGGTCGGTTTCGAAATACCGCTGCGCAGAGACAGTATCCTGTTTGCCGACCTCACTCCGATCCGCGATGCGCGCGCGAACGCATTGGGTTGGCTGGCGGTGATCCGCGACATCACACACTTCCGCAGACTCGAAACGCTGCGCTCGGAAGCCGTGGCGATGGCCGCGCACGACCTGAAAAGCCCGTTGCATCTCGTCGCGGGCGCGTTGGGCGTCTTGGCGGAGGATTCCGACAAGCTGACCGGCGATCAGGTTGAAGCCCTCTCGATCGCGCAGTCGGGCCTGCGCCGAATGCGAGCGCTCATCGACAGTTTGCTGGACTTAAAGAAGATCGAAGACGGATTGGTCGCCAAGAGCGATTGCCATCTCGCTGCGGTGCTGCGCTCGGTTGTGAGCGAGGCAACCGGGCTGGCCTCGGCGCGCAATCAAACGCTGCGGTTAGACTTCGCAGGCCCGTTGCCGGCGATTCAGGGCGATGCCGATCGCCTGCACCAGGTGTTTGCCAATCTGGTCGGCAACGCGATCAAGTACACTCAACCGGGCGGCTCGATCACCGTGCGCGCCAGTGCGGACAGGGGGACGATGCAGATCATGGTCAGCGACAATGGGCCAGGCATCAGTCTTGAGGACCAGGCACACATCTTCGAAAGGTTCTACCGCACGCGCTCGGCTTCGGTCGTGGATGGCACCGGCATGGGCTTAGCCATCGTGAAGTCAATCGTCGAGCAGCACGGCGGGCAGGTTGTCGTTCAAAGCACACCGGGCGAGGGGAGCCAGTTTATCGTCACGCTGCCGATCACAGAGGGTTAGTCACCCGCCCGCAGGCTGGCCCGCGCTCCTTCGGGGCGCTTTGCCCGACCTACAACAGGATTTCATGCATACGAGGCCCGATCGGCGCCGATCGGGTCTCGACTGTTTGCACAGTGCGGGATTGACAACTGCGCGTCACTCAGATACTATTGCGCCGCTCAATCGAGATAAGGAATCATGACTCCCAAAGAAATAGGCATCGTCAAGCAAATCGACATCGACGGCGAGATGCAGCAGGCGTACCTGTCATACGCGATGAGTGTCATCGTTTCGCGCGCCCTGCCCGATGCGCGTGACGGCTTGAAGCCGGTGCAGCGGCGCATCCTGTACGCGATGCACGACATGGGTCTGCGCCCGGATACGCCGTACAAAAAGTCGGCGCGCCTCGTCGGCGAAGTGCTGGGCAAGTATCACCCGCACGGCGATTCGGCGGTCTACGACGCGATGGCACGCATGGCGCAGGATTTCTCGATGCGCTACGTGCTGGTCGACGGGCAAGGCAATTTCGGATCGGTCGACGGCGATGCGCCGGCGGCCATGCGCTACACCGAGGCCCGCCTGGCGTCGATGGCGATCGAGATGTTGCACGACATCGAGAAGCGCACGGTCAACTTCTCGTTCAACTTCGATGGGACGCTGACGGAGCCGGATGTCTTGCCCTCGACTGTGCCCAATCTGCTGGTCAACGGCTCGACCGGCATCGCCGTCGGCATGGCGACGAACATCCCGCCCCACAACCTGGGCGAAGTGTGCGACGCGCTGGTGTACCTGATCGAAAAGTGGGACAAGATCGACCGGGTGACCGTCGACGAACTCTTGAAGTTCATTCACGGGCCGGACTTCCCGACCGGCGGCGTCTTGTTCCGGTACAGCGATTCGGTCGAAGGCGGCGACGCCCTCCGGGCGGCTTACGCCACCGGACGCGGGCGCATGGTCGTGCAGGCCAAAGCCTTCATTGAAGAGGCCGAGCGCGGCAAAAGCCGCATCGTCGTCACCGAGCTGCCTTATCAGGTGAACAAGGCCGCGCTGATCGAGCGCATCGCCGATCTGGTGCGCGACAGCAAGATCGACGGCATCACCGATCTTCGAGACGAATCCGATCGTAACGGGATGCGCGTCATCATCGAGCTGAGCCGCACGGTCGAGGACCCGCGCAAGACCCTCGGCTTGCTGTACAAGTACACACCGATGCAATCGACCTTCGGCATGATCTTGCTCGCACTGGTCGATGGCGAGCCGCGCCTGTTGCCGCTCAAGCGTGCGCTGCAAATCTTCATCGAGCATCGGCAAGTCGTCGTCACGCGCCGCTCGGAGTTCGATCTGGCCCGCGCGAAGGAGCGCGCACACATCCTGGAAGGCCTGCTGAAAGCGCTGGCGAATCTCGACGAGGTCATCCGCATCATCCGCCGGAGCGCCGACAGCGATGCGGCTAAGGCCGCACTGATGAAGCGTTTCCGCCTGACCGACGCTCAGGCGACGGCGATCCTCGATATGCCGCTGCGCCGCCTGGCGCGTTTGGAGCGCGAGAGGATTGAAGCCGAGTACAAGGAGAAGAAGAAACTCATCCGGCATCTCGAAGACCTGCTGCAACATCCCAAGAAGATCCTCGGCGTGATCAAGGATGAGCTGGCGGATCTCAAATCGAAGTACAGTGATTCGCGCCGCACACACATCGTGGAGCGCAAGATCTCGGAGCAGGTTGTCACGGCCAGTGAGCTGCTGCCGGACGAGTCCACCTGGGTGACGATCAACCGCGACAACACGATTATCCGCATGCCGGTAGGCCCGACGATCGTCAAGGGTGTCGCGCCGCTCGCGATTTCCCGCGCCAACACGCGCGATACCTATGTCGTCATTAACGTTCGCGGGCAGGCCGGCGCGATACCGGTTTATCAAATCAGCAACGCGAGCATGCCCGTGGCGGAGGTGGTCGGCCTGCCGAGCGATCAGCGTGTGCTGGCGGCGTTCTCGATCCCGCGCGGCCTGTTCGAAGCCTCGGCGAACGGTGAGGGCGAAAACACCGGGCGCAAGGGCTATCTTTTCCTGGCGACGCGCAACGGAACCGTGAAACGCGCTCTGCTGAGCGACGTGCTCCGGCAACCGGGAACGTTTAACGTGATGAACATCGCCGAGGGCGACGAACTCGTATCAGCCTGTCTGACCGAGGGCGAGGGGGAGGTCATCCTGGTGACCGCGCTGGGGAAAGCGATTCGTTTTGCCGAGGAGGAAGTCCGCGCGATGGGCTTGCCGGCAGGCGGCGTCGCCGGTATTCGTTTGCAGGACGGAGATCGGGTCGTGTCTGCCCGCCTCATCCAACCGCGCAGCGATCTGCTGATCGTGACGGAGTCGGGTCGCGCAAAGCGATCATCGCTGGCCGAGTTTCCAAAGCAGGGACGGGCAGGGCAGGGGGTGGCGGTTGGGAACCTGGGGCAGAAGGATCAGGCTGTGGGCGCGGCGGTCGTGCAGGCGGGCGATCCACTTGTCGTGGTCACCGCACGTGGAAAGGCCCGGTTGATTCGCGCCCGCGCAGTGAAGAGCGCACCCCGCGCCGGTGCACCTGTCGCCTCCTTCAGTTTATCCAAGACGGATAACGTGGCCTTGTTGGTGGTGCCCGCTGAACGCCTTTCGCCGCCGCCGTCACCTGAAATGGAGAAGCCCGATCGGGCCAGGCGGCAACCGTCGCCTAAGCGAGTCAAGGCTATCACCAAGAAGGTCGCCGCAGTGGCAAAGAAGCCCAGGCCGAAGAGAGCGGCGGCCACGGCGCAAAAAAAGGGGTGATGCGAATCGGGGCACTCAATCGGGTGCTCCGATTGGCTTACACTGAGAACCAAGAAATCAGGCTGTCCGTATTCCTACATCAGCCGCAGGTTGACTACTGACATCCAGGCAACTCGACCATAACTAGGTGGATAATGTATATGCATACCATTGATAAATCTGACATACTGTGCTAATATCTGTTTGAATCTGGTGCAATCATGGATTTTTATTAAGATTCTAATGTAATTCAGGGTTGACATGATGAAAATTAGAGTGATAATGTTCACAATAATCCATGTAATCGTTGGAGGACTGCCGGGTAAGGAGGAACGGCGATGACGACCGGGGTGGGTGTTCGACGAGGCGGATCGGATGTGTTGGAGCAGTATCTCAGAGAGATACGACCGATTCGATTGTTGACGGCAGATGAGGAGAAGGAACTGGGCACTCGAGTGCAGGCGGGCCGCGAGGCGAGGCGCCGGTTGAGCAATAAGAATCTGCCACCGGGGACAGTCGAGCGCTTGAGGGCGAGGATCCGCGTAGCGGATGCGGCGCGTGACGAGTTGGTGATGCACAATATGCGATTGGTGATCAGCGTAGCGCGCAAATACCAGAATCGCGGCTTACCGCTCAGCGATTTGATTCAGGAAGGTAACATCGGCTTGGTGAAGGCAGCCGACAAGTTTGACGCGGGCCGGGGCGTGCGCTTTGCGACACACGCGGTATGGTGGATTCGTCA
>DATBWU010000044.1:0-32279 GCA_036514635.1 Anaerolineae bacterium
GCTGAATACAGCCGGATTCACGGGAGCACTCCCCCAAAAGACGGGGACTTCGTGCACCGCATGTGTCCGGCTTTGTGCTATCAGCCCGACGATTTTGCGAAGCACCCCGTAGCGCAGCGGAGTGGGCATCGTCGGGCGCAAGCGGCCTGACACCTTTTGCGTGCACACGCGGAGCGCGGAGCGAGGTGACCGGCACTCCGAAGGTGAAGTGCCGGTCACCTGAAGAACTACGAACGGCGCAAGAGCCGCCGCAACAGATTCGGCTTCCGCGCTACCGGCTGCGCCCCGTCATCGGGCCGGTAGGCGGTCAGGCCCAGCTGGCCCAACACTTCGAGCGACGCGACCACGACCAGGCCGTCGCCCGCGTTCAGTACCTCGACCGAGGTCGGATGCAGGTGCTGTTCCTGCGGTCGCCGGTGCATGACGACGGTCAGGTTGTACGTCCGCTCCACTTCCTCGATCGTCTTGCCCTCCAGCCGCGAGCCGGGATCGACCGTAACCTGCGCTACGTGCAGCAACTGGTCGTCCACATAGAACGAGTACTCGATGTGCGCGCGCGTGGCTGCTGCGGCGAAGGCGGGCGCGGCCAGCCCGGCGGTGCTGAAGGCGGTATGAATGCCGAAGCCCTTTTCCACCTTCTGCGCCAGGTCGGCATCGAACATGCGCAACACCACCTTGACATCCGGCCGGCGCTCGCGCGCGTCGAGCGCGATGTCGAGGTTCGCCAGATCGTCCTGCGTGCAGCACACGATCGACGCGGCCCGATCGATGCCCGCCTTGATCAGCGTCTCCTTGCGGCGCGCGTCGGCGATGATCACCGGCACGCCCAGATCGCGCACCAACGCGATGAACGGCTTTTCCGCATCGAGCTCCACCGCTACGACATCCTGCCCGAAGTTCAATAGCTGCTGAACCACGCGGTAGCCCAGTTTGCCCAGACCCACGACGATGACGTGATTGGAGAACGTCGAAGCCAAGGCTGCCTCCCACTCTTTGCTGCGAGACGACTTGTTGAAGAGCAGCGCACCCAGGTTCGCCACGCCGCTGCCCAGCAGCGCCAGCCCGATGATCGGCATGGCAAAGAAGTACACCTCCAGATACCACGGCTCGGGGAAGTCGATGTTGGCCTGGAGGAAGATCATCGCCAACATCAAGTAGATCGATTCCGGGAGGGATGGGGTTTCGATCACGGGATCGGCCTGCTGCGCCAGGCCCGCCAGCGCGCGGTACGACAGCGCCGCCATCATCAGAATGATGAGGAAGACCAGCAGCGGCCCGCGAAATTCGCGCAGCACGACTCGCGTGTCACGGATGCTGGCGCGAATCCGCCGCCCGGTGAATCGGCTGCGCGCACGCGAAACCATATCGACGGGGAGCGATCAACCGTTGAACGCAGAGACGATCAGCACGAATCCGAAGATACCTAGGGCCAACATGCCCAGCACCAGCGCGACCGTCTGCCAGCCGCCCGGAATAGCGGACAGGTTGAACTGCATGCGCGGCTTGGGCGTATCGAGTGGGCGTGGCGGTTTGGGTAACGGCTTGGTCAGGCGCGGCGCGCGCGGCGGCTCGGCCACGCGCTTCATCGTCGCCAGGGTGGGATCGGGCTGCATCGCGTTCTGCCGCTGCGAGACGACCGGCGGCTCCGCCGCCGGCGCGCGATCCGCGTGAATCGCCGCGGCGGTGCGTTGGGCAATGTCGCTGTGCCGGTTGGCCGGCACGACCTCGACCGGCGCAGGCTGCCTGGAGACGTCCCCATCGGGCTTCGGCGCGGCGACCGCCTCGACCGGCTCCGGCTGAGCCACCGGCTGAGTCGCTTCGACCGCAACACTCTTGTGCGAGTCGCGCAGCAGGCGATCATACTCTTCGAGACTGAGCAGCACCGCCATCGGTTTGTTGGGATCACCGATGAGCACCGGCGCTTTGCTGCGCCGCATGTTGTCGATGATCATCTGCGTCTCTGTAGATAGCTCGTAGACGGACACGACGATCTTCATAAGCACCTCACAATGCGGCTGGCCGCCTGATCCGGCCCGCGTGGGCCGGCGCAAGCCGCAAATCAGGGGCAGGTTGTGACCGGCAGAGGATGCCCAAGATTATAACCGAGTCGGGCGAGAGGGCAAACGACCTCACCCCTACCCCCGGTGCTTCGCACCTCCCCCTTCCCCTCTCCCCCTTGGGAGAGGGGAAGGGGGTTGGGGGATAGGGTGAGGTCACTCAAACACCTCTCGCTTCACCGTCACCGCGTCCAGCCGCTTGAGGTTCACCGTCACGCCCAGGCCGGGGCCGGTCGGCACGCCGATCGTCGAATCGGGGTTCAGCGTAAACGGCGGATCGATGATGTCCTCGGCATAGTAGCGATCACTGGCGCTGATGTCGCCGGGGAGTGTGAAGTTCGGCAGCGACGCCAAAGCCACGTTGCCCGCGCGCCCGATGCCCGTCTCTAGCATCCCGCCGCACCACACCGGCACGCCGCGCGCCTGGCACACATCGTGGATGCGGCGGCTCTCGCTGAAGCCGCTCACGCGAGCGGGCTTGATGTTGATCACTTTCGCCGCACCGAGTTCCAGCGCCAACCGGGCATGCCCCAGCGCGTGAATCGACTCGTCGAGGCAGATCGGCGTGTGCAGGCGCGGCTGGAGTTTGGAATGCTCGTAAATGTCGTCCCAGCCCAGCGGCTGCTCGATCAGGAGCAACTTGTACTCGTCCATCGACTCGAACAGCGGCGCGTCGGCCAGCGTGTAGGCCGAGTTGGCATCGACCTGAAACAGGATGTGGGGATGCCTGGCTCGCACACGTTTCACGGCTTCCAGATCGTAACCGGGCTTGATCTTGATTTTGATGCGGCGATAACCCTGCGCCAGAAACTCGTCCACTTTCTCGATCAGCGCGTCGTACGACAGCTGGATACCGATACTCACGCCCACCGCAACCCGATCGCGCGTCCCGCCCAGGGCGCGCGCCAGCGAGATACCTTCCAGTTGCGACGTAAGGTCCCACAGCGCGGCCTCGAGTGCAGCCCGCGCCAGCGGGTGTCCGCGCAGGCGCGTGCCCACTTCAACCATATTGTCGATCGACAGGGGTCGATGCAGCACCTGCGGGATGAGGAAGTCGCGCAGAATGTGCCACGCGGTGTAGGTGGTCTCGTACGAGTAAAGATTCCAATCGAGCGGCGAGCTGCCCTCTTTGAAACCGCGCGCCGCGACGCATTCGCCCCAGCCCGTCAGCCCATCGCTGTGCGCGGAGATAAGGATGCACTCGCGATCGAGTTCCGTGCCGAAGGAGGTCTGGAACGGCGCTTTAAGTCGCATCCGAACCAATCGAAGCTCGATCCGCTCAATGTTCATGGGGGATTTCCGATTGCAGATTTCAGATTCATCCACGAAGAACACGAAGAGACACTAAGAGTTAAGCCTTCGTGCTTCTTCGTGTCCTTCGTGGATCATTCTGGCACGTCGGTTTCAGTGGACTCGGTGCGGGTCAGGACGTAGAATGCGCGCGCGGCTGCGCCGCGCTCATACAGCATGTCGATCACGGTGTACCCCGAGACGAAGGCGTTCACAAAGATGGCTCGCGTCTGTGTGCGCCACGCGCGGGCCAGAGCGGGATCGAGCCGCTTCACGTCTTGAAATAGCGCCGGAAATTCGACCAGGGCATGATCGTCTTCCAGCCGCCGGACCGAATCGGTCGGCGTCGGCAGCCCGCGAGGGTCGAACTTGGCTTCGTTGAGCAGCGGCGTGCCGGCCTGCCGATACAGATCGCGCGTCAACGGGGGTCGCCGCCGCGACAACCGCATCTCGACGCGCTTGCTGGCGATCCACCAATCAACCTGGAAGCGATCAGTCGGCAAGCCGCGATTGAGCTCGTCGCGCAATTCGCCGTACAGATTGGCGAGATAGGTGTTGCACACCGCGCCCAGCTTGGCGATGTTGAGGTGGGCATTTCGACTTTCGAGCGGATCGAACGTCCACGTGATCAGGCGCAAGGCCTGCGCGCGGACGGCTTCGCGCTGGGCCAGTTTCAGGGCGTAGCCTACGCCCCGGCTCTGCCACTCGGGCAGCACGCCGAGCTGGTGCGAGCAATGCTTGAGTTTCACCTGCGCCGGGGCCTCCGGCCCATAGTGGCCTTCGCGCGTGCCCAGGAAACCGAGCACGCAGCCGATCATCTGCTCGCGGCCATCGACCATCGCATACGCGCCCAACACGACGCCGCCATTCTTGGCAAACGTCACCAGGAGGTGCGCCGGCGTCACATCCACATCGTCAAGCCGCCACACCTCACGCTGAAGTTCCTCGACCTGGCGGCATTCGTCGATCGTGGTGAGGCGTCGAATGGAGAAGGAATCGGTCATGGCTTTCCGGCCCGTCACCCGGACGAAAGACGAAGGACTAACGACGAAGGTTCGTCCTTCGTCCTTTGTCGTTCGTCCTTCGTCTCTTGTCTTTCGTCGTCGTCACTCGCGCGACATGAGATACCGGAGAAACATCCTGAGCCACGGGCGCGGCTTCGACAGATAACCCAGCGACTCGGACATGCGCGCCGGCTGGAATCCAAAGTGGTACGAAACCGAATCCAATGCCGTTGTTCGATTCATCTGAAGCAGGTCAACCGCCGAGTCGCTAAAGGGCGGCCGGCCTAACAGGCGCGCGCTCAGGCGGGCCAGGGAGTGCGCGGTCGGGACGGCCAGGTAGGTCTTGCGGCGCTTGATGCCGGTCGCCTTCATCACTTCAGTCACTACTTCGTCGAAGGTCATATACTGCGGCCCGCCGATCGAGATCACCTGCCCGATCTTCGATCGATCCGCCAGGCAGCGCGACAAGCACTCGACCAGATCATCCACGTGCAGAGGCTGGAGGCGGCTGCGCCCGTCACCGGGAATGGGGAAGATGAGCGGCACGGCGTGCATGCCCATGGCCATCAGCATTGTCCATTCGTCGTCCTCGCCGTAGGTGGAGGATGCGCGCAGGATGGTGTAATCCAGGCCGCTGGTCTTGATCAACTCCTCCGCCTGGCCCTTAGTGCGCAGATACAAATAGGCCGAGTGGGGATCGGTGCCGATCGGGCTGGTAAAGACGATGTGACGCACACCGACTTCCTGCGCCGCGTCGATCACGTTGCGCGTGCCATCGACGTTGACCTTCTCGATCGTGCGGCCATTGGGATAGGGGCGTGAAATCGCCGCCAGGTGCACGATCGCGTTGACACCGTGCATCGCCACGCGCAGCGTCGGCAGATCGTCCACGTCGCCGGATACGACGCGCACCGCCACGCCCGGCGCAAATTGGCGCACGCGCCGGGCCGGTCGCACCAGGCAAACCACCTCCTCACGCTCGGCCAGGCGCGCGACAAGCCGCCGGCCCACAAGGCCGGTGGCACCCGTTATCAAGATCATGGTTGTCACTCAAGGCAATGGAATGAGCGGAATTATACCCGGCTTTCTGAGATATGTAAATCTAATGGACGCTTCGTATCTTTCCTACGCACTCTGTGTTATATGCCCGTGAACCAGCCACTGTATCCCAAAATCGACCCGGCTGTACGGCACAACCCGGCAAGGAGAGCAAGTGTGAGACGAGTCGTCATCACCGGCCTCGGTGCGATTACACCCGTCGGCAATGATGTGAACACGATGTGGGCTAACCTGATCGCAGGCCAGTCGGGCGTGGCGCCCATTACGCGCTTCGACGCCTCGCACCACGAGACGCGCATCGCCGCCGAGGTGAAAGACTTCGATCCGGCTGCGATTCTGGGCCGCAAAGAGGCCCGGCGCATGGACCGCTTCACTCAACTGGCGATGGTCGCCGCCCAACAAGCCTTGCAGGATTCGGGCCTGAACATCACGCCGGAGAACACGCTGCGCGTCGGCGTGGCGATCGGATCGGGCGTGGGCGGCATCGAAACGATCGTGAACGAAGTCCACACGCTGCGCGATCGAGGCGTGAATCGGATCAGCCCGTTCATGGTGCCGATGATGCTCAACGACACCTCGCCGGGCATGGTCGCCATCGCCTATGGCATCCGTGGGCCAAACATGGCTATCGTTTCCGCCTGCGCCACGGGCACCAACGTGATCGGCGAAGCGACCGAATGGATTCGTCATGGCCGCGTCGATGCCGTAGTAGCCGGCGGGGCCGAAGCCGCCATTATCCCGCTCGCCGTGGGCGGCTTCAACGTCATGGGGGCCTTGTCGCGCCGGAACGACGAGCCGGAGCGCGCCAGCCGCCCCTTCGACAAGACCCGCGACGGATTCATCATCGGCGAAGGATCGGGCATGCTCATCCTGGAAGAACGCGAGCACGCCCAGGCGCGCGGCGCGAAAATCTACGCTGAAGTGATCGGCTACGGTTCCAGCGCCGATGCGTACCACATCACCGCGCCCGAAGAGACCGGGGCGGGCGCTGCCGTAGCGATGCAGGCGGCGCTCGACCAGGCCGGCCTTAAGCCCGCCGACATCGACTACCTCAACGCGCACGGCACATCGACGCCGCTCAACGACAAAAGCGAGACCGCCGCGATCAAGCGCGTCTTCGGCGAAGCAGCCTGCGACGTGCCGATTTCCTCGACCAAGTCGATGACCGGGCATCTACTCGGCGCAGCCGGCGCGGTCGAGGCGATTGTATGCGTGAAAGTCTTGCAGGATCACATCCTTCCGCCCACGATCAACTACGAAAACCCGGACCCTGACTGCGACCTGGATTACGTTCCCAACACCGCGCGCCGCAAAGCCGTTCGCCGCGCGATGTCGAATTCGTTCGGCTTCGGCGGTCACAACGCCTGCATCATCCTCGCCGCCGTGAACTAACGAACCAGCCAACTAGCCAACTAACCACCCAACAAACGAACAAAGTCCTTCATGGTTCGTGCTTGTTTTCCATTTGACCATTGTCTCGCAGAGGTATCGCATGGCTGAATCTAAGAACGGGCGTCACGCCCACATTGTGGGTTGGGGCAAGTACGTCCCGAGCAAAGTGCTGACCAACGCCGATCTGGCGCAGATCGTCGATACCAGCGACGAGTGGATCGTGACACGCACCGGCATTCACGAGCGGCGCATCGCCGGGCCAAAGGATACCAGTGCGTCGATGGGATTGATTGCCGCGAAGGAAGCCCTGGAGCACGCCGGCGTCCGCCCGCACGAAGTCGATCTGATCATCGTCGCGACCGCCACGCCGGAATATGCCTTCCCTGCGACGGCCTGCCTGATTCAGGACGCGCTGGGCGCGGTGAACGCGGGCGCGTTCGATCTGTCGGCGGGCTGCACCGGTTTTATGTACGCGCTGGCCGTCGGCGCGCAAGCGATTCAGTCGGGCGCGCACAAAATCGTGCTGGTCATCGGATCGGAGACGCTCAGCCGCATCATGGACTGGAAAGACCGGTCGACGTGCGTGCTGTTCGGGGACGGGGCAGGTGCGATCGTGCTGAGCGCGGGCAACTCATCCGGCGGCATTTTATCGACAATCTGCCGCTCCGATGGCTCCGGCGGCGATCTGCTGATCGTCCCCGGCGGCGGCAGCCGGTGTCCCACTTCGCACCAGACCGTCGATCAGGGTCTGCACTTCATCAAGATGAACGGGCGCGAGGTGTTTCGCTTCGCGGCGCGAGTCATGGACAAATCGGCGCGCGAAGTGGCGGCCCGCGCGGGCATTGACATCGGCGACGTGCAGTTGATCATTCCGCATCAAGCCAACTTGCGCATCATCCGGGCCGCCGCGCGCGCACTCGATCTGCCCGAAGAACGGTTCTTCATCAACCTTCAGTATTACGGAAACACGTCCAGCGCCAGCATTCCGATCGCCATCTGCGAAGCCGTGGAACAGGGCAAGTTGAACCCCGGCGATCATTGTATTCTAGTCGGTTTCGGCGCAGGACTGACGTGGGCCGCCACGCTGGTCAAGTGGGGCGCGCCGAAGCCGCTGCACGAAATGACCCGGTTCGAGCGAATCTACGCGCGGCTGTTGTACCTCGGCGCGGGTATTCGTTCGCGGCTGATGCGCGCGCTGCTCCGCATCGAGAGTGCGTTGCCCTTACCCAGGAGCAGTGACAGGAACGGCAAGCGGAAGAAGTAACAGATTCGCCAGCACTGCCTCGATGCGTTGCTTGATCATCGGATACGGTGCAGCCCCCACGATGCGATCGACCACCTGCCCATCGCGCACAAACAGTAACGTCGGGATACCCTGCACGCCGTACTTCATGGCGTACTCGGCGTTGTCGTCGGTGTTGACCTTCGCCACCAGAATCTTACCCGCGTACTCGCCGGCCAGTTTCTCCAGCGTCGGCGCGACCATGCGGCACGGCCCACACCACGGCGCCCAGAAATCGACCAGCACCGGAATCGTGCTCTGCAACACCGCCTGCTCAAAAGCCGCATCGCTCACGTGAATCGGTTCGTTCATCGTCTCATTCCTCCATAATCGTATACGAATGGGTAATCTCCGCTACGCCTCGAACCGTCGTCGAAACGGAACAATACTTTTCTTGCGACAGTTCAATGGCCTGCTCGACCGACTTGGGCGTCAGGCCCCTGCCGCGCAGCATGTACTCGATGTGAATCTTCCGGTACGTCCACGGCGGATCGGCATCCTGCGCGCCGCTGATTTTAATATCCAGGCTGCGCAGATCGATCCGCTTCTTCTGCAAGATGCCCACCACATCCACCGCCGAGCACGCGCCGACTGCGATCAGCAGCATATCGGTCGGTCGCACGCCAACGCCTTCCTTCTTGGTCGACATCACCACCGAGTGCTGCGTGCTGTCAATCCCTACAAAGCGTTCTCCCCCAATCCACTGCACCGTCACTTCCGCCATATCATCTCCCGACAATCGACTACGCTTTCTCCAGCACACTCAACAGGCTATCCAATACCTCTTGGGGCGATGCAGCATCTGCCGATTTCAGCAGGCAAGCCGAGGCGTGCTCGCGAATCAGGGCCAGGCTCGTTTGCTGCGCCGCGGCGCGAATCGCCGCCAACTGCTGCAAAATCTCACGGCAATCGCGCTCCTCGTCGAGCATTCTCTGCACACCGCGCACCTGCCCTTCCAGGCGCTTCAACCGCTTGAGCACATCCGCCTTCACTTCAGGTGACATCTTCATAACTACCCCCGCTCCACTTGCCCCTACTTCGGGCATTCGACTTCCTCTGGCCGCGTCAACATCCGAACCAGCTGTTCGAACCGCTCGCCGCAATCCTGGCACTCGTATTCAAAAATCGGCATATCCCTTGACACCTCGATCGTTATATACTATACTGGGGTATAGTATATCGCGGGATGGCTGATTTGTCAAGGGATTCCGCACGCTTTTGATGGATACCTCGACACTTCAAGGGTGGCAACGGATGGCTGAACCGCTCCTGATCCTCGCTTCTATGCTCGGCTTCGGTGCAGTGCACAGTCTGCTGGCCTCGCGCACGGCGAAGGCGTTCGCCCGGTACGTATTCGGCGAGCGACATGCGAACGGCTGGTATCGCCTGATGTACAACCTGTTTGCCGTGGCCTCGCTTCTGCCGACCCTGGCTCTGGCGATTGCCCTTCCCGACCGCGAGCTGTATCGCATCCCGCCGCCATTTGCGTTCTTCGCATTGGGCATTCAAGCGCTGGCCGCGCTGGGCATGGCTTATAGCGTCCATCAACTCGACGTCTTGCACTTCTCCGGGCTTAAGCAGTGGCTGGGCTGGCTGAATCGCGTCGAAGTCCACAGCGAATCGGACACATCGACCAGCCGCCTCGTCGTCGATGGTCTGCACCGCTACGTCCGCCATCCGCTGTACACGTGCAGCCTGATTGTGCTGTGGCTGATCACGCCGATGACGGTCAACCGGTTGGCGCTGGTCATCGGCGTGACGGCGTACTTTTACATCGGGTCGATTTTCGAGGAACGCAAGCTGGTTGCAGAGTTTGGAGACGCTTATCGCGACTACCAGCACCGCGTACCCCGGTTGATCCCCAGAATTCGCCCAACATTCACAGCGTCTTCATAAGTTCTGAATAAGTTTCCGCTATCCTTCAGGCCAAGAAAACGACGCGGAAACGCGCAAGGAGATTGTGACATGAAGAAGACGCTGGTAATTGTGGCGACGGTGATTGGTGTGATCGTGCTGGGCAACGTGCTCCTCGCATCGGCGCAAGGCCCTGGCCCGAACGCCGACTGGATGACGCAGATGCACGAGGCGGTGTGGACAGCCGTGGCGAAGGAACTCGGCCTGACCTACGATGAACTGGTGGCGGCGACGCAGAGCGGCAAAACGATCTGGCAGCTCGCCGACGAGAAGGGTGTATCGATCGAGCGACTGCGCGAGGTGATGCTGGAAGCGCGCGAAGCGGCACTGGCCGACCTGGTGAAGCAGGGCGTGATCACGCAGGAGCAGGCCGATTGGATGCTCAGCCACTCACAGGGTATGATGGGCAACGGATTCGGCCCTTGCGACTCCGGCCCCGGCATGATGAACGGGCGCGGCATGATGAATGGGAGCGGCCCGATGCACGGGCGCGGGATGATGAACGGCTTCGGCCCGATGCATCCCTGGAACAACCAGCCCGTACAACCAGACTCCAACGGCTAATCCGCTCACTCCTCCCTGAAAACCTCCCGCCGACTTTAGAGCCGGCGGGAGGTTCGTGTTTGACGAAGCACCCCAATAGGCTTATCCTAACGCTTATGAGCGCGAAGATTCTGGTCGTGGACGACGAGCCCGAGATCGTCAAGGTATTGCGCGCCTATCTTGAGCAGGGCGGCTACCGGGTAGTGACAGCCTTCGACGGGCAGGAGGCGCTGACTCTGTTCCGCCACGAGAAACCCGATATGGTCATCCTCGACCTCAATCTGCCGAAGATCGATGGGCTGGATGTGTGCCGGACGATTCGCAAAGAGAGCAATACGCCGGTCATCATGCTTACGGCGCGCGTCGAAGAGGCCGATCGGCTGATCGGGCTGGAGCTGGGTGCGGACGATTACGTGGTCAAGCCGTTCAGTCCGCGCGAGATGGTGGCGCGGGTGCGAGCCGTGCTGCGCCGGTCGCAGGCCGCACCGCAGCCCCCGCACACGATCGTCGCGGGCGACGTCACGCTCGATCTGGATCGACACACGGTCAGCGCCGGCGGGCAACCCGTGGAGTTGACACCGACCGAGTTCAACCTGCTGACGGCGATGGCCTCGCAGCCGGGACGCGCCTTCTCGCGCATGGACTTACTGGACGCGGCGCAGGGTGAAACGTTTGAAGGCTACGAGCGGACGATCGACGTTCACATCAGGAACCTGCGACAGAAACTCGAACGCGATCCGAAGCACCCGGAACGCATCCTGACGGTGTACGGCATCGGCTACAAGTTCAACGACCAAATCTCGAAATGATCCACGAAGAACACGAAGGTACATGAAAGGATTCTCAGTAGATCGCGGATCGCCGGCTGAAGTCGGCGTTCCATCGTGTCGCTTCGCGTCCTTCGTGGATCGGAAAACACACAATGAAACTGAGTCTGTTCTGGAAACTTATGCTGGCCTTCGCGGTCGTCGTGCTGATCAGCCTGAGTGCGGTGGTCTTCCTCGCCAATCAGGTGGCAACGAGCGAATTGCACCGCTTCATGATGGGCGACCTCGACGACCAGGGCAGCGGCATGGGCCAGGGCGGGATGATGGGACGCGGGCCACAGTTGGCGCAGCAGGTGCTGCTGGAGCGCGTGAGTGGCGTGGTTCTGACGGGCGGAGCGATCGCACTGCTGGCCGCGCTGGGTGTGGGCTACGTCGTGTTCCGTGGCATCACCCGTCCGGTCGAGAAGCTGACGCGGGCGGCGCAGGCCGTATCGGGCGGCGATCTGTCGGCGCGCGTGACGATCGAGTCGGGCGACGAGCTGGCCGATTTGGGATCGACGTTCAACACGATGGCCGACAATCTCCAGCGCGGCGAGCAACTCCGCCGCGATATGACCGCCGACATCGCACACGAGCTCCGCACGCCGCTGGCCGTGATCCAAAGCAACCTCGAAGCACTGCTGGACGGTATCTATCCGCTCGACGCCGAGCATCTATCGAACGTGTTGGCGCAGACGAAGGTGCTGACGCGGCTGGTGGAAGACCTGCGGGTGCTGGCCCTGGCCGAGGCCGGGCAACTGCCGCTCGATCGGCGGCCGGCCGATGCAGGCGGGCTGGCGGTCATGGTCGCATCGGCTTTCAGGCCGCGCGCGGCGGAAAAAGGCGTGTCGATCGAAACCGACATCGCCCCGAACTTGCCGCCGGCATCGCTCGATACACAGCGCATGTATCAGGTGCTCTCGAATCTGATCGACAACGCCATCCGCCACACGCCGGGCGGCGGCCAGATCGTCGTCGGCGCGCGGTTAGACGGCGACCATCACATCGCGTTGAGCGTCAGCGATACCGGCAGCGGCATCGCCGCCGAGGACCTGCCATTCATTTTCGAACGGTTCTACCGCGCCGACAGATCGCGCGCGCGTGGCGAGGGGGGATCGGGACTAGGGCTGGCGATTGCCAAGACCATCGTCGTCGCACACGGCGGGGCAATTCACGCGAAAAGCGAAGTGGGAAAGGGAACGCGCGTCGATGTATTGCTGCCAGCGCTTTCAGCCGGGAGATAGATTTTCTGGGTCTTCATGACTTCAACATCAACACAGCACCTTCAATGCCTTCGGCAGCATCTTGAAAGTGGCTGGCGCTTCGCCGACCAGTTCGCCTTCGGCCTGTAAAAACATCCGCTCTTTGGCCTCGACCTTCACTTCGCGCGCGTGCAACTGCGCTACTTTCTTGTGCGTCAGGTGCGTGCCGCGATACAGTCTCGGCAGGTTCAGCACCACCTCGATCTTCGTCAAGTCGCCCAGCAGGATCACATCGAACAAACCGTCGTCCCATTTTGCGTTCGGTGCGACGAACATCCCCGCGCCGAAGTAGCGCGCGTTGGCGACGACGACCGAGTTCATTACGCCTTCACGCGCCTGGCCGTCGATCGTCAGCGTGACGTGCTTGTTGTGGTAGGTGATGAGGTTCCGCAACAACATGGTCTGATACGCCAGCATCCCACCGCTCTTCCCTGCCCGGTTGACGCGATCTGCCACCTCGCCGTCGAAGCCGAGGCCGGCGATGTTGGCGAAGTAGCGCGTGATCGACTGCCCGCCACGCACGCAATCGACACGCCCGATGTCCAGCGCCTGCGGCTGGGCCTTGCGCAGCAGGTAAATCGCCGCCGTCAGCGGATTGCGTGGAATGCCCAGCGCGCGGGCGAAGTCGGAGCCGGTGCCGACGGGCAGAATCCCCAGCGTCACCTCGGCGACTGCCGCATCATCCACGATCAATCCATTGACGACTTCATTCAGTGTCCCATCGCCGCCGACGACGAGGATCGTTTTTGCGCCGCCCAGCGCCGCCGCGCGGGCGAGACGCGCAGCATGGCCTGGCTCACGCGTGAACTCGACATCGAACAGGCCACCTTCGGCGCGCAGGCGCGCATCGAGGCCAGGCCAGCGCCGGCCCGTTTTGCCCGCGCCGGATGCCGGATTGACAATCACAAATGTGTCGGCCATGACCGTTCTCCCCGCGAGAGGTAGAGACGATTATATCCAGGCCAGTCCAAGTGCTCCAGGCCCGCGTCCTCGCGGGCCGACCGCGCGGACGCGGTCGGCGCGAGCATTCAAGATGTGTGCAATCACCAGGTAGAGACGATTATATCCGGGCCAGTCGAAAGTTCCAGCCGTCGCCGCATTGACCGATTCGGCGCATCCAGTATAATCCGGCCTGCCGATTCTCATTCACTCGCCGGAGCGCCTTGTGCGTGCCAAGTTCACCTTGATCGCCTGCGCCGCGTGCGTGCTGTCCGCCTGTGCCGCGCCCACGCCGGAGACGATGACTCCCGTGATCGTGCCGAGCGACACTCCCATCGCTATCGCGTCGCCGATCCTTCCGACCGAAACGCCGTCCCCGACGCTCGAACCGGCGGCCACGCCCGTGCCGTGGCTTGCGACTATTCTGGAGCGCGGGAACGTGAACTGTGGTGTCGATCCGATGCGACCGGATTACGATGCCACGCGCCCTGACTTCGACATCGATGTGTGCCGCGCCATCGCCTCGGCCCTGTTCAACGATCCCGATGCGTATGACGTATTCCCGCTCGATCTGAATGCCGCTGCTGCCGCACTCCGCGCCGGCGAGATTGACGTATACATCGGCCCGAACGATCAAGCCTTGCCCGGCATCGTCAACGGCCCGACCTTGTTCATCGATGCCACCGGCGCGATTGCCCGCGCCGATGTCGGCATCCGCACAATTGCCGATCTGAAGTTCGCCACCGTCTGCCTGATGCAGGACACCATCGACGAGCGCCTCTTCAACGAGGCTGCGACCGCCGCGCGCGTGACGCATCAGCCGCTTCTGTTCAACCCCGGCGACTTCGACGCGATGTATTCCACATACGACCAGGGACACTGCGATGCGGTGGTCGATAATCGTATCCGTCTGTGGCAGAGGCTGCCCACGCTCACCGTTCCGAGCGACCACGACCTGATCGATCTGGTATTGACGATCGGTTCGCGCGGGCCGATCACGCCGTCGAATGATGTGAACTGGAGCAACATCGTCGCCGCCATCGGCAACAGCCTGATTCGCGCCGAGGAACTTGGCGTCGACTCCGCCGGCATCGACGCGGCGCGCACCCAAGACGACACCGGCATTCGGGAACTGCTCGGCGTGGAAGGCGATATTGGGCACCGGCTGGGGTTGAGCCGCAATTTCGCCGCGTGGGTCGTCGAGCACGTCGGCAACCTCGGCGAGATTTACGCGCGTCACTTCGGCGCGCTGCCGCGCGGCCCCAACGCGCTGGTCAAAGATGGCGGCCTCATCGACGCGCCCCCGCCGTCGCCTTGACATCGCCTCGCTTCGGCAGTAAATTCGTGTGTATCCCACACCAATTAGCCGATCGCGATGACGAACGACAAGCACACCATCCAGGTCACGGTCGATGTAGTCATCTTCACCCTGCGGAACGATGATCTTCAGGTCCTCCTGGTCAAGCGCAAGATCGCGCCTTATGCCGGGCGCTGGGCTATCCCCGGCGGCTTCGTCGGTCTCAACGAACCGCTCGAAGACGCCGCTCGCCGTGAACTGAGCGAAGAGACCGGCGTGCACGACGTGTACCTGGAGCAGCTATACACGTTCGGCGATCCCAGGCGCGATCCGCGTGGGCGCGTGATCACCGTGGCCTACTTCGCGCTCGTCCCCGCCCCGCTGGCTGTGCAGGCCGGCAGTGATGCTTCCGATGCGCGCTGGTGGTCGATGTACAATCTCCCCTCGCTCGCCTTCGACCATGCTCGAATCCTGGAGTACGCGCTGACGCGGCTGCGCTACAAACTGGAATACACCGCCGTCGGGTTCCAACTCCTGCCGCCGGCATTCACTCTGTCCGAGCTGCAAAAAGCCTACGAGATCATCTTGGGCGTGCAGTTGGACAAGCGCAACTTCCGGCGCAAGATTCTGGAAGCGGAAATCATCGAAGAGACGGGCGAATACCGCACCGGCGACGGTCGCCCCGCGATGCAATACCGCTTCCGCCCCAATGCTGTGGCCGAAACGACCGCCCGCAGGCTATTCCCGTAGTCCATTAGTCGGTTAGTCGAGTAGTCAGGTAGTCGCGCAGTCAGGTAGCCGGGTGATCGGATAGCCACAGACCCCTCCATCTGGCTACAGACCCCTTGGCTGGCAGACCCGACTACAAGACTATTCGACTACTCGACTACTTGACAAGTCGCCCAATGTGGATATACTTAGTGTATGAACTACACGAACAGGAGGCTGCCATGGACACATCCACATCTACGAGCACGCCGTTCCTGGCCTGGCTGGCCGAATGGCACGCCGGGCTGCCTCAACCCTCGCTCGAATCCATCCTGGCCGACCCTGGCCGCACCGCTCTGCTCTCGGTCGACGTGATCAATGGGTTCTGCCACGCCGGCCCACTCGCCAGCCCGCGCGTGAAGGGCATCATCGACCCGATCGTGCGGCTGATGCGCGCGGCCCACGCCGCCGGGGTGAAACACTTCGTCGTTGCACAGGATACGCACGATCCGGAAGCCGTCGAATTTGGCGACTACCCGCCCCATTGCGTGCGCGGGTCCGAAGAAAGCGAGACTGTGCCCGAATTGAAGGCGCTCCCGTTCTGGAGCGAAGTCGTGGTGCTGCCCAAGAACAGCATCCACAGCGCGATCGGCACCGGCCTGGAGGCGTGGCTCGACGCACACCCGAACGTGAGCACCTTCATCGTCGTGGGCGACTGCACCGACCTGTGCACTCACCAGTTGGCGATGCACCTGCGACTTCGCGCCAATGCTTTGCAGAAGCGCGGCGTGCGCGTGATCGTGCCGGAGGATTGCGTCGATACGTACGACACGCCGATAGATGTGGCTCAATCGATCGGGGCGCTGCCGCACGACGCCGACCTGCTGCATCGCATCTTCCTGTATCACATGGCCTTGAACGGCATCGAGGTTGTCAAGCGCATCGCCGTGCCGGAGGCTGAGCCTGTTGAGAGGGCCACAGTCTGAAGCGATGCGCCGGTGCACGGGAGTGCAGGTGAGATTACACTCCAGCGGGTATTGTCGAGAAGGAGAACGGTATGAGCCTTGAAGTCGCGTTACTGGTTTTGTTGCTGGTGTATGTCGCCCACCTGCGCTTCAAGTTGTGGATGGATGCCAAAGTGATCCAATCGTTTCAGAAGTCGGCCATCATCGTGCCCAAGTCAGAGAAGAAACAAGACTTCGGCATTCCCGCGCTGTTGATTTCGGCGCTGGCGCTGCTGTTAGCCCTGTCCGCACGTTAGCCAACCATCCAACTATCCACCCAGCCAACTACCCAACTATCAAACCAATCCACCCTCCAACCACCATGAGCCTCTTCAACCAGACCCGCCTGACCAACGCCACGTTCAAACTCGACATTGATCGGATGCGCCGAGGCTGGTACAGCGACAAGTATTTCGAGAACATCGAAGCCATGCTGGCCGATCTTGCCGCCGAACACGCAGGATACAACGGGCAACATCCCTCTGTGCGCGACATCAACCCGACTGGCGCGGACGTTGGGAACATGGAAGTCGAGATGCAGTGGTTCACGCGCCGTCCGGGCAAAACGATCGTCGTCGGCGTGGACAAAGCCTTATCGATGCTGCGCCACTGCGCCGGCCACTTCGACGCCGAACGCTTCGTCGAGACCTGGGATCGACTGGAGGTGCAGGCCGTGCACGACGGCTGCGTCGTGACGTACAACGGCGACCCGTTACAGGTGCAGCCGGTGATGCGCGTGCGCGGGCGGTATCGCGACTTCGCCTTGCTGGAGACGCCGACCCTGGGCATTCTCACGCGCGCCAGTCGCGTGGCGACGAACGTGTACCACACGCTTCTCGCCGCGCGCGGCAAGCCGGTGCTGTTCTTCCCGGCTCGCTTCGATCTGCACGAAGTCCAGGCCGCCGACGGCTACGCCTACAACATCGCCGTGCAGCGCTTCAACATGGATTATGGGCGGCGCCTGGGATCGTTCATCAGCACCGACGCTCAGGGTGACTGGTGGGGCGGCGCGGGCGGCGGAACGGTGGCGCACGCCGCCATCGCCTGTTTCTTCGGCGACACGGCCGAGGCCATGCTCGCCTTCGCACGGCTGCGCCCGGCGTCGATCCCGCGCATCGCATTGGTCGATTTCAACAACGATTCCGTCGGCGACTCGCTGCGCACACTCGACGCGATGTTCGTGAAATACCGCGAGTACATCGACGCGGGGAACGAAGACGAAGCGCGGAAGTACGTGCTGTACGGCGTGCGGCTCGACACCAGCGGGTCGGTGCGCGATGTCAACGTCCCACCGCTCGGCGATCCGAGACTCGACCTCGGCGTCACACCGCGTCTGGTGTTCAGCGTGCGGCAGGCGCTGGATCGCGCGTGGGAGCGATGGGAGCTGCCGGCCAGATGGATCGACCGCGCCCAAGATTACTGCCGAAGCGTGAAGATCGTCGTGACGGGCGGTTTCAACCCGGACAAGATCGAGCGCTTCGAGAAACTGGGTGTGCCCGCCGATATTTACGGCGTCGGCTCGTCGCTCTTCAACAACAGCGAACACGAAGGCACGCAGACCGACTTCACCGCCGACGTGGTGCGGGTGAAAGTCAACGCTCACTGGATCGTTCTAGCGAAGATCGGTCGCCGCGCCACGGACAACCCCGATTTGCAGCCAGTGGATTTACGCGACTCGTAGGCTTCGCCGCACAGGCGTTGAGATCAACCACCAAGACACCAAGACACGAAGATTTCTTGGTGTCTTCGTGCCTTGGTGGTTATACTCGACGCGGGAACCATCTGCGGTTTTGCTCACCGACCGCGTCCTCGCGGTCGATCAGGATAGACGCCCGCGTGGACGCGGGCTTTCAGCAACAAAAAGCGCAACTTGTGACCGCGCGCAGTATAGCAACAGCCCGCTAGATTTGAGAAGCGTCGTTCGGAGAGGGCTTTTAAGTCTGCGCGCGCTTGGCGTCGAATAACTGCAAGAACTTCATCATGAACATCATGTCGCCCTTCACCTTGAGCTTGCCGCCCATGAAAGCCTGCATCGCATCCAGGCGACCCTCGACGATGTCCAGGTAATCTGCTGCCACCACGCTGACGGTCGTTCGGGCGTCGGCCACCGTTCCTTCGCTAACCTCACACACGCCGTCGTGAATGTTGACGACGTACTGCCCGCCATCTTCGCCGGTGAACTCGAACTGCACCTTGGCATTCACACCGGCCGCCTTATCCGGCAGGAAGGCTGTCGGCATCAGTTTCATGTATTCTCCGAGCGTCGGCATACGGGCCTCCTTGAGTTAGGTGGCTCCAGTATAGCATAACCTCCACTCAGGGCGGCGAGGCGTTGACCAGCGCCACGGCATCGTCCGCGCGCAGCGCGATACAATTGACGCCTTGAACGACGCCTTCTTTCGCGGGCACTTCGGAGGCTCGAAAGCGGATGAGCTTGCCCAGGCGCGAGAGGATGAGCACATCATCTGCCGGCTCGATCCCGATCGCGTTGATCAGCCGATCGGTCTTCATAGCGAGTTTGCCCCCACCTCCGGGCGCTTTGTTCGCAGCAAAGCCGGACATCAACCGGATCGTCCCCCTGCCGTCCGCGCCGAGCAGGAACACGCCGCTCTCCACGGCGGGTTTCACGGCAGCCACCGCGACAGCGGCATCGCTTTCTTCAAGTCGAATGCCGGAGCAACCAGGCACCGGCACGAGCCGTTCGCCGAATCGGATCGCGTTGCCCAGCCGCGTGGCGATGAAGAGATCGTCAGCGCCGGATGTCCAGCACGCTGCACTCGGCGATCCAAAATCCTTGACCTTATAGAGCGCCGTGCCGGGCGACAGGCTTTCGCCGAAGATGTTGTACGGCAGGCAGCGCACGTAGCCGCGCCAGCTCAACACGGCGAGGAAGCCGCTGACGTGATGCGGCAGCACCACCACGATGTGCTCGTCACTCTGAAGCGAGAGTTTCGCGGAGAGAGATTGCCCTCGACCGTGCACCAGCGATTCGGGCAGATCGCGCACGGGCAGGCGAAACGCGCGCGCCAGATTCGTAATCAGGATCAGGTTTTGGCTCTCGTCGGCGGCGGCGAGAAACGCCGGCCGATCGTTTTCCGGCGGCCCCAGATCGAATACGCCCATGCCGCCGCGTCGCTGGCGCGAGTACAAATGGCGCGGCGTGCGCTTAGCCACACCCCCGACGCTGATCGTAACCACGTTGATCGTCGTCGGCGGTTCACCGGTCTCAAGCTGCGCTTGGGTCACTTCAATCTCTTCCACAGGCGCTTCGAGCTGGCGCAGCCGCTCGATCTCGGCCTCCAGCGCTTCGACGTAGGCCCGCACCGCAGGATCGACGTGACTCAAGTCAGGGCGTTCGATGTTCACAGGATCATCTCTCGTCTCGTGCGCATCGCCGGACGATGAATCATCCGGCTACGACACGTGGAAGCCAGGTGAACCTGGCTGCCTGCATCAGTCGGCTTGAGCGGACTTCCTGGATTCAGCCGGGGAATTCTATTCCCCGGCGAAGCTACGCCGGCTTGCAATAGGCCGTCCACAGCCGCTCCGCGCGATAACGCCACTCAGCCCGATTAGCCTTGCCTGTTTGCACTGCCTGGAACGTCTCGGTCAGCAGTGCGTTCGCGGGTGTGGGAATCTTCGCCTGCATACCGACTCGCACGACCACACCGTTTAGCTCGTCGATCTCCGAGCAGGGCTTGCCGCTATGCAGATCGATGTGCAGCGACGGCATTTTGCTGCCCCGTCCTTTCGCCACCAACGGTATGAGCACCGGCTGGAGCAGCGGCAACGGCAGCCATCGCGCGGCTGTCACCAGCAGCGGCACGGGATAACCCGGCAGGCTGACGAATCGAACGCCGATTGCGCGCGCGACACGCATCGCCTCGCGCAGCGCGGCCACCTCGATCGCGAAGAGGCGCTTGTCTGCAAAGACTTGCATCGTATTCAGGTCGAGGATTGCCGACGACGCATTGCCGATCAGGTTCAGCAGCAACTTGCTCCACTTCATCGAGCGATAATCGGCGTAGGTGCGCACGCTGAAACCGGCCCGCCGGAGCTGCGCGGTGATTTCTTCAAATGCTAGAGGGTTAGTGGGTTGGCTGGTTAGCTGGTTAGTTGGTGGGTTGGCTGGCTGGTTCGTTGACACCTGGCTCAGCCCGACGCCGCCTTTTCGCTTCTCCAGCACCACTACGCCCGGTTCGCGGATCGACACCGGGTTCAGGATCGTCCCGGCGATGATCTTCTCGCGGCCAAACGCTTCGCCCAGCAAGTTTTCACTGCTCACGCCGTTCTGGAGCGACAAGCAGCGATCGATGCGCTGCCTATACGGGCGCAGTTCGTCGATCGCTCGTTGTGTGCCGAACGTCTTCACCGTGAACAAGGCAAGGTCGAACCTGTCTTCATACGCGAACGCTTCTTCAACCGACGTAACAACACGGCCATCTCGAGTCTCGCGTTCGCGGCCGGGTTCAATCAATCTCAACCCGCGTGCGGAGACCGCCTGGGCCAGCGGCTGGCGTCCCAGGAACGTGACGGCGTGCCCGGCCAGCGCCAGCCTCGCGCCGACGTATCCTCCAATCGCGCCCGCCCCGACGACGATGATTTTCATTGGCGTTTGCTAACCACAAAGACACGAAGACACAAAGTTTTTAGAGCCTGTGAGAGCATTCGGTAATTCGCGGGCAGCGCCCGGTGATGAATCACCGGGCTAAAAAAGCGAAGCCTGCTGAAGCAGGCTGCTGGTCGCTTCAGCCGGATTTATCCGGCTTTTCTTGATTAGCCCGACGATTCATCGTCGGGCGACAGGCGCAAGGCAATTGCCGAACGCTCTCCCTGTCTGAAAAGCCGCCAGATTAACCACCAAGGCTCCAAGACACCAAGTCTCTCCAAGTTTTCTTTGTGTCCCTTCGTGTCGCTTGCCCCCTTCAGGGGGTGGTGACTCGCCTAGCGCGCCCCCGACGCGAAGCGTCGGACAGGGCGTGGTGGTGAGTTTTAAGACAGGCTCTCAAACTCGACGAAAGACGGAGGACGAAAACCCAGTCGGACTGCCTTTGTCGTTCGTCTTTGGTCATTTGAGAATTGCCCCGACAAACTTCGGCTGCCCCCGCACGAACTCTTCGATCGACATCACCCGCTTGCCGGCCGGCTGCACCGCACGCAGTTCGAGGATACCCTGCCCGGTCACAACGCCCACCGCGTTTTTACCCAGCCGGACCACCTGTCCACTGATTCGCTGGTTTGCTGGTTCGCTGGTTGGTTGGCTTGTTGGTTCGTGGGTTGCCTGGTTCGTGGGTTGGATGACGCTCGCGCGCACGATCTTCAGCATGGCATCGTTCCAAGATGTGAACGCGCCCGGCCATGGCGTGTAGGCGCGAACCATCCGGTCGATCACAATCGCCGGCTTCGACCAGTCGATCCGGCCATCATCCTTTTCGATCTTGGGGCTAAGCGAAGCCTGGGAGTGGTCTTGCTCGATCGGCGTAATCTCGCCACGCAGGATTTTCGGCAGCGTCTCGACCACCAGTCGCGCGCCGAGGCCGGCCAACCGCGCGCTCAGCGAGAGCGTCGTATCGTCGGGATGGATCGGCTCGCGCGCCTGAGCGAACATCGGGCCGGTATCGACGCCCGCATCCATGCGCATGATCGTCACGCCGGTCTCAGTCTCGCCTGCCAGGATCGCCGCCGGGATCGGCGCTGCACCGCGATACTTCGGCAGCAGCGAGGCATGAATGTTGAGACAGCCGTGCCGTGGAATGTCGAGGACGGCTTGCGGCAGAATCAACCCATACGCGGCGACGACGATCGCATCCGGCGCGAGCGAGCGCAGCATCTCGATGGCTGCCGGGTCTTTGCGCAGCGAGCGCGGCTGATACACCGGCAAGCCGTGTGCCTCGGCCCACGTCTTCACCGGCACGGACACCACCTGCCGACCACGCCCCGCCGGCTTATCGGGCTGCGTGAACACAGCCGGGATGTCATGCTCGCGCGCCAGTGTCTCCAGCGCCGGCACGGCGAATGCAGGCGAGCCCATGAAAGCCAATCGCGCCACTCTCACACTCCATGTTTAACCGCAAAGAGCACGGAGAACGCTGAGAACCTGTGAAAACCTCAAAATACGGTGCTCTATCCACCGCGTCCTCGCGGTGGACGCCGGCGAGACGCGGGCTTCGAGCAACTTTTCAGACAGGCTCTTACGTGCTCTTTGCGTCCGCCTGCCCCGCGTCTTTTTGCGGGAGTGCGCTCTCTGCGGCAAATCAGCTTGGGTCTTCCGGGTTGACTGGGAAAAGCTTCACCGCGAAGACGCGAAGAGCGCAAAGCCTTTGAAATTCTTGGCGTCCGCCTGCCCCGCTTCTTTTTGCGGGGTTGCGTCGCCTGCCCCGCGCTGTATGCGGGGTTGCGGTTCCTGCGAAGCGTCCCGCCCAAGCCGGAAGAGCCATCAGCTCTTACCAGTTGACGGGGACGCGCCGCAAGCGATAGTTGCGATCGTAAAACTGGACGTATTTGTTCGCGAGGCCGAACTCGTATAGTCGCCGCGTCACGTCGACGTCCTGCTCGCAATAGGCGAAGAGATCGTCCAGCCGTCCCTGCCGCCACCAATCGATGGCTTGCAGGCCGTGGCCGCTCTTGCGCACGTTGAGCGTCCCCGTCGCCAGCGCGTCCAATCCCACACGGAAACCCACGACGCGGTAAACGCGCTCGAGCAGATCGAGCGTCGGCAGCGCCTCCAGGGGATCGTGGGTGTATGCGCGCAGCACCGGATAGTCGAAATTGAGCAGGTTGAAGCCGACCACCTGCTCTGCCGCGTTCAACTGAGCGATCAGGTCGGCGACGTTGGACTCGGTGTAACGATGAAATGCATTGTCGGCAGTCGTGTAGATCACGCCGACCGACATCTTCAGCAGGTGCAAATTGCTGCGCCCGCCCACGTCGTCGATCGAGTTCTGAGTTTCCAGATCGAAGAAGACCAGGTTCATGTTGATTCTATGTTTTCCGACGTGACGCTGGCAACCCCATCACCATCGGCAACAATGCGAGGCCGATGACGACGAGTAACACGACCCAGGGCACACTCGTCTGCGTGACGGCGCTGACGGCTCCCCCACCCAACCCGAATTGCGCGCGCCATTCGTCCTCTAACACCGGCAGGCTCACGCCGAGCGCGCGCTGAACGCCCGCCGCGCAGGTGGCGTTCTCGCGATACGCCGCGAGCAAATTGCGAATGCCCTGCCCGCCGTATCGATTGCGAATGAACTGCACCACGTCGCCGCTCTGCGCGTAGGCGAGCTGTGCCTGATTCGCATCCGCCGGGAAGGGCGCACACAACGACTCGAAAGACAGCAACGTCCCGGCGCGCACGGCGGTTTCGAGCGCCACGGCCTGCGCCGGATCAGGTGAAGCCTCGTTCGCCGTCGCCAGCCCCTCGTTCAGCCACGCCGGCACGTGGTCGTAGCCGGGTTGCGCGGCCGCGTACACCAGCAAGTGGGCCAGCTCGTGGGGGATGGCGCGCCGCATCTGAACCAAAGCCGTCGGCGTGGGCGGCACGTCGACCAGCACCACGCCGAGCTCGGGCCGCGCCTGCCCGCCGGCCCACTCGCGCCCGCCCAGGCGAAGCGCGGTCTTCAAGTCGTCCAGGCTGGGATACACGTACACGTCGATGTTCGACGGGGGCGTGACGCCGATCTCGGCGGTGAGACCGGGCAGCGCCTCCAGCGCGGTACCGAGGATCGACTCGGCGAAAGCCCGATCGCCTTCGGCCCACTGCACCGTGACGCCGCCGTTCGATATGCGCTGCCACGTGAAGCGATCGTCGTAATAGTCCACCGTCTGGCGCGGCACGGGCCACACGGGCCGGTCGTCCGAGGCGATCTCCCACCAGTACGTCACCTTGCTGAACGGCGGAAACACCCCACCCCGCAGCTCGACCGACACCTGCGCCTCGATCGACAGGCCCGGCTCGAACGTCGCATCGGCTTGCAGCAGCGGCGTCCCCTCGGCCTGGTAAAACACCTTCGCGCCGTAAATGCGCGTGTCGCTCGTCGCCGTCAGAAAGAACGTCATCACCTGCGCGAAGTCATACTCGACCCGAGTCGTGGTACTGATCGCGGGCGACCTGGCGGCGCGGATCGGCGTCGGGTCGAGCGTCAGGCTCAATCCGAGCAGAATCAGGCAGGCCAGGATACGTCGGACGCGGATCATGTTTTGAGCAGCGAGAGGATCACCGTCAAGGTGATAGGACTGAGCAGCGTGGACAGCGTGACCGCGCTGGTAGCCAAGCCGGGTGCTGCGCCGTACTCGGTTGCCAGGATGATGTTGATCACTGCCGCGGGCATACTGGCCTCCACGATCGACGCCTGGCGCGCCACGCCGGTCAACCCGATGAGACTCGCCGCGCCCCACGCGACGAACGGAGACACGATCAGCCTCAGCCCGCTGGCCGCAAGCGCCGGCCGCAGATGATTGCCGACGGTCGTCAAGGCTAACTGCATTCCGAGAATTGCCAGCATGGCCGGAATCGCTGCATTTGCGGCGATGCCAATGCCGGCCAGGATCGGTTCGAGCGCGGGCTGTGTCAAGTCAATCGCCCAGGCGCGCACCAGCAACGCGGCGATCACCGCGTACACCGGCGGCACGCTAAGCACGCGCCGTGCCGCGCCGCGCCAGCCTGCCCCGTCGCTGCCCGCCGCGATCGAGGTGCCGATCGTATACACCATCACGGTGCTGGTGACGAAGTAAATGATGGCGCGGGCCAGCCCGTCGTCGCCGAAGGCGCGCTGATTCACGCCCAGGCCGTAATTGCCGCCGTTGACGAACATGCTCACCAGCACCAGGCTGGCCGCTGCCCGCGCGTCGAGCCGCAAAGCGCGCGCGGTGATCCAGCCCAGCCCACCCATGATCAGCGCCACGCTGACGGTGAACAGCGCAATCTGGCCGATCTCGCTGCCGGCCAGGTTGGACGTTACCAGCAAGCGAAAGGCCAGGCACGGGCTGAACACGAAGAAGGTGAGGCGCGATAAGACCTGCACGTCCGGCTTGAAGCGCCGCCCAAAAGCGAATCCCAGCCCGATCACGATGAAGATGGGCAGAATATCGTGGGCCAGGATGGCGAGCAACTCGTTCAATCGTCGCGGTCCTGAAGGTCGCCGTCGTCTTCGTCGCTCTCGTTAAAATCGAACAGGGCGAAGTCGAGCGCATCGCCACCCATGAATTCCAGTTCGTCGAGTGCAGCTTCTGCGGCTTCGTACAGGTCCGAGTCCTCGTCCTCCAAGATTGCCGTCAGCAGGCGGCGCGGCTCGTTGCCGCCGATCTGGCCCAGCGACCACACTGCCGCCTCGCGCACCTGATCATCCGGATCCTCGAGCAAGCGGGCCAGTGCCGGGACCGCGTCGGGGTCTTGCAACTCGCCGCTGGCGCGCGCGGCCTCGAAGCGCATCTCCGGGTTGATCGCGTCAATCTCGTCGAGCACGATGTCGCTCCAACTCCGATCCGCCGAGCGGCCCATGGCGAAGACCGCACTCATGCGCATCGTCTCGTCCGGGTCGTCGTACGCGTCGCGGATCAGGTCCGACACCCCGTCGGCGCCGGAGTACCCGATCGACTCAACCGCGCGCCGGCGCACGTCCAGCGTCTCGCTTTCATCTTCGATCACCTCGCGCAGCGATTCGACGGCCTGTTCCAGTTTCGCCGCCGGGATCTCCTCGAGCTCACCGGCCAGCACAAAGTGCCCCAGCGAGATAGCCGCCGCCACGCGCACGTCTTCGGCGTCGTCGTTCTGCATCAGGTCGATCAGCGTCGGGACGAGTTTGACATCATTCTCTTCCCACAGCCCGTCGATCGCCGCCGCGCGCACACCCGGCTCGCTATCGGTCAAGCCGAGGCGGAAAATCGATCCGAAATCGACCTCGTAGTTGGCCTCGGAAATCTCGACCAGATGCCGCATGGCCGCTGCCCGCCGATCGGGGGGAATCGACGGCCAGGTCGTACGCACGCGGTCGAGTTCCGCCTTCTCCAAATCCGACAAACCGTACAAGCGCGCGACCGAGAGCGGCCCGTCGCCGTTCGACAGATTCTTCAACAGAGCATCTAAAGCATCCATGCTGTTCCCCTCATTTCCACAACGAGGGATGCAAGAGACTGTCTGAAAACCTCAAAATACGGTGCTCTGTCCACCGCGTCCTCGCGGCCGATCTGCCCTCGCGTGCAAAGCACGCGGGGGTTGCGCTCCGCGTGCTGTTCGCGGAGTGGACGCCCGCGAGGCGCGGGCTTCGAGCAACTTTTCAGACAGGTTCTAAATGAACATTTCTTCTGCCGGGAGGCGAGTGTATTGTACCGAACTCTAACCGGAAGCACAACAGGCGGAGCATTCGCCCCGCCTGCCGAGTTGTCGACTCAACGCCGTCTGCGCGATCAGCGATAAATGTTCTGGATCGGGTTGCTCAAGTCTTGAACGGTGATCAACACGAACAGCGCCAGCAGGAACATCATCCCGGCGAAATGAACAATCGCCTCACGCTCCGGCGAGACGCGCCGCCCGCGTATCGCCTCGATCAGGATGAACACCAGCCGCCCACCGTCCAGCGCGGGGAGCGGCAGCAGATTGGTCAGTGCCAGCGCGACGCTGATCGATCCGGCCAGGAACAGCAACTGGAACGGCAAGCCTTGATCGAAACTGGCGACCAGCGCGTACCCGGCGATCTGCGCGATGCCCGCCGGCCCGACCGGCCGCGCCTGATCCGGCGTGATTTCTCCGGCGATCAACATGCGCGGGATGGCGATGATGCCGCCGAGTGTATCGGCGGTCGCCTGGACTGACTTACTGAACGCCTCGGGCAGCGACGCGTACTCGACCTGGAACGTTTCCGCTCGCAGGCCGAGCGTGATGCCCATCCGCCCCTGGCCCTCCGGCGGACTGGTGCGCGCTAACACGCGAATCGTGCGTTGAACGTCGCTGGCGTCCATCACAGTCAATTCGATCATCCGGCCGGCGTGCGCGTCCGTGTAACGCCTCAGCGTGTCCGGCGAATCGACCGGCAGGCCATCGGCGGCGAGGATGACCATGCCCGGTTCCAAACCGGCTTCCTGCGCCGGTGTGCCGTCCGTAACCGCGCTGACCACGACGCTGACCTTATCGACTTTCGGATCGACGACCGGCTGGCCCAGCATGAAGGCCAGCGTGAAGATCAGCAGCGCCGCGACGACGTTCATGCCCGGCCCGGCGAGCAGCACCGCCGTGCGATGCCGCTTGGGTGCGGCGGCGAAACTATCCGGCGCGGATGGATCTTCTTCGCCCAGCATCTTGACGAAGCCGCCGATCGGCAGCCAGTTGAGCGTGTACTCGGTGCCGGGGTCGAATCGGCTGACCTCGCCATACAAGCGGGTCTCGTCCACGCTGAATTGACCGGCCGGCGGTACGGTCACGGCTTCTTCCTCCAGCACGACGATCGACTTCAGCACAAGCTTCTCACCGATCGTCTCCGCTGCGGCCCTGACCAGTTTCCCATCCGCCAGCCCGCCCGGCAACGGGAAGTTGCGTGGAATCTCCACCCGCGTCGAGCCAATCGTCAGCGCGCCCTTGCCGCGCCACAATTTCCGCACGCGCGGCGGAAAGCCAATGCCGAACTCCAACACGCGAATACCCGCGCGCTTGGCAAAGATAAAGTGCCCGAACTCGTGCAGCAGCACCAGCGGCCCGAGCACAATCAAGAAAGCAATCGCCTGAATTACGAACTCATTCATGTAGCCTCGATTCCCCCCATTCCCACGAAGATTATACCCTTTGGGCAGGCGAATGACAATCGGGCACCGGTACGGGATAGTGAGTAGATTGGGACTTACGCAGTTGAAGACTTTCCACCGCAGAGAGCGCGGAGGGCGCGGAGCAGAAAAAGGCTTTCTCTGCGTTCTCGGTGCGCTCTGCGGTGCATCTGCGTAACTCGCCTATATGGAGTTTAGCGGTAGGAGGTGCTTAAAAGAGGTGAGAGCATTCGGCAATTCGCGGGTCACGCCCGGTGATGAATCACCGGGCTGATAACGTGAAGCCTGCTGAAGCAGGCTGTAGGGCGATTCATCGCCCTTCGTCTGCTCAGCCCGACGATTGATCGTCGGGCGGCGGTGGCGCAGCAATTACCGAACGCTCTCGAGGTGATTTGAGACGAGATGCGCCGGGCCGCCGGGTGAGGCGGTGAGGGCATCTTGCACGCCCGCAATCGCGCGCAAGCGACGCTGCACTTCCTCCGCCGCCGATGGCTCGCACAGGCAATGCACATTCGCTCCGGCGTCGATCGTGAAGCACACCGGAAGCCCACCGGCCCGCCAGGCCCGCACGGCGTGAATGACGGCGATTGTCGCCGGCTGCCAGTAAATCAACGGCGGGGCCGAGGTCATCATCACGGCGTGCATCGCCAGCGCGTCCTCTTCGACGACCGGGGCCAGCGCGGCGAAGTCGCGATTCAGAATCGCTGCCTTCACCCGGTTCAAGCGATCCGGAATCGTCGCCACGCGCCCCGCGTGCATCGGGCTGGTGTCGGCCAGCGCGTGCCCTTGCGTCGATCCGACCGATTTGTGCTTCGCGTCGATGATCGCGATCACATCGCGCAGGGCCCAGTGTTCCGGCGGGGCGATGCTGAATGCGAACGACGACGTATCTTCAACGCCGGCCTGCCATTCGACGTAGCCGCCCGGCACGCTGCGGCACGCCGATCCCGATCCGGTGCGCGCCAGTCGAGACAACGCGGCTTCATCGAGGCGCAGTCCCGCTGCCGCCACTGCCGCGACGGCCAGCGCGGCGAATCCCGCCGCCGAGGACGCCAGCCCGGCTCCTGATGGAAAATCGTTGCGACTTTCGACACGCGCGCAGGCGTGAAGATTCGCCATCGCCCGCACGCGGTCGAGCATTTTCACCACGCGATCTTTCGCCGCGCCCGAGCGCTCGACGCCGTTGAGCACGACGCCATCCTCTGTCAGCGAATCGTCGAACGCGACGGTCGTCGTCGCCGACAGGCCGGCCAGGTTCATCGACAGCGACGAGTTGGCCGGGATGCGCAAGGCGTGATCGCGATTGCCCCAATACTTGATCAGGGCGATGTTGGGATGAGCGATAGCCGTCGCTTTTCCAGGTTGCATCGGATGTATTTCATCTTTCGCCATTTTCTACGGCGAGTGCACCACGAACATCTAGCAGATCAAAGTAACGCCGCTTTATCTTAAACTCACAGCGTCGGCGACTGCGCGAAGACCAGCACATCGGCGAACTGATCGGGGCGCAGCTTCTCGTACTCTTTCTGCGGCACTTTCAGGTAGCGCCAGTCAGCGCCGGTCAAGCGCGTCGCATTCTCGCACCACAGCATCGCCGCCCGATCCTTGTTGGCGACATCGACATCTTCGCGGCCCTTGGTCTCGATCAGATATTGCACGCCGTCCGCCAGCACCGCCACAAAGTCAGGCTCGTAATAGCGCAGATTGTTATTGGAGTCGGTGTACTCGATTGCAAAACCGAATTGCTCCGGCAGCTTGGCGAATCGCTCAACGTCCGGCGCGTCTTCGAGAAACTTGGCAAAGGCTTTCTCAAATTCATTGCCACACGGCACAAGGTTAAACACAGTCTTTCGGGCCGGCAGTGTCGGGCGCGAATAGGGAAACGGCGGAGTCTCGGATAACTTGCGGCCTTCGTTCAGTAGTTGCGGCTCACGTTCCTGCACGACCAGCGGGCGCAAGGCTTTGATGAAGGTCTGCACGGTGACGTACTGCGCGACGTTGGAGTTTATCGCCTTGAGAATCACCGGATCGTCCAGATCGACCGGCTCGCCAAAGGCGCGCGTTTCCAGAAACTCGCGGACTTTCGGGGCAAGCGCCGCAAACTGCGACGGCAGTTTCACGTCTTGCGCGATGCGCTTGGCATAGTAGCCGATCACTTCTTCGGCGGTCTGCGCTTCGGGCAGGGTATAGTCACGCTCGATCAGTTTTTGCAGCGTGAGAATGTCATAGCCTTCATATCGAAACGTCTTGGCGGTTGCGTCGCTCGCCTTGCGCGGCAGGACAGGGCAGACCATCGAAGCCACGTCCAACCCCGCGATTTCTTCCGCCAGCGTCCGTTTGCGGCTTAGGATCGGGCTGAGAGTCGGCAGGGCGATGTCCCTGTCCATCTTCGCCGGGTCGGGCGCAATCGTGACAATCGTCAGCTTGTCTTTGCCGACCTGGAAGGTCTCCAGCGCGATGTCTTCGTCTTTTTCGAGTTGATCGACAAATTCGATAAAGGCTTTGTTGCCGATAACGTCTACCCGCTCAACGTAGTCGGTTGCGATCTCGCGGAACATGCGGCGCAAGCCGCGCCCGATGGTCTGTTCGGGCAGGATGCTGGCCTTTGCCGTGTAGGGCCGCAAGCCGACGACGACCGTCACGTTTTGCACGTCCCAGCCTTCGCGCAGCATCAGCACGCTTACAATCGCGTTGATCGGACTTTCCGGGTCGTCGACTTCGCGCGATGCTCTGCGCGCTTTGTCCAGGTCTTTCTTGGATACCTCGCCCGCCTTATCGGTGTGAATCGTCAGCAGCTTGTCGCCGCCGAATTCGGTCGGATACCTGCGCTTGAGATCGTCCTGTACATCGTCGGCTTCTTCGGTGCTATTCATCATGACGAACAGCACCGGCTTTTTGCCCAGCGGCGCAAGTTGCGCGCGGTATTCGCGCCAGCGTTCGACGCCGGCAGTGAGATACGCCTTGTAGCGCGTGCTGGCAACGTCCGACCGGGCCTCTTGGATGCCGGTAGCGATACCCTTGACCGGACGCTTGACGATGCCATCGATGATCGCCTGCTTGAGCGGGTAGTCGTACACCGTCCAGGTGAACAACGCGCCCTTGCTGTAGCGCGGCGTCGCGGTGTAATCGAATTGGGCGAGAATGCCCGGCGACGGCCTCGGCCCGTTCGTCATCGCTTCGTGCATACGGCGGATGCACCTATTCCACTCGCTTTCTTCGTCGTGTGTGTGATGCGCTTCGTCGTTTAGGATCACCACCGGCTCGCGCCGCGCAATGATGCGCTTGTCGAAGTCCTCGACTTCCATTTGCTGGGCCGGCGGCTTCGGCCCTAGCACGGCGGTCATGATGTCCGGCTCATCATCGTCGGCGGGCGGGCGCGTGTAGAACTGCTGCACGTTCGTCAGGTATAACGCGCCCTGCGAATGCGCCCGCTCCGCGTCGCCGCGCATGTAGCACTCGAAATCCCAATAGATACGCAGTTCGGGCGGGATGATCGGGTCGGTGCGGAAGATGCGCCCGCCGGCAAAGTCCAGTTGCAGCCGCTCAAACACGATGACGTTGGGCGCGAGCAACAGAAACGTCTTGGCGAAATCGTCGCGGCCTTCGGCGGTTGCGTTGAAGTATTGCCAGGCAATCGCCAGCGACATGATCTTCGTTTTGCCGCTGCCCGTCGCCATCTTGACGCAGTAGCGCGCGAAGTCATCGTACTGCAAGAGACGCAGATTCTCATTCGCCCCGGCGTACTTCTCGACTAAATCCTTGTGCCGGCGCACTTCGGCGACTTCGTACAGGTAGATCAGGGTTTCTATCGCCCGCCGCTGCGAATCGTGATACACGAACGGGCGGCCAGTGTGCGGCAGGCGGTGATCGGTCTTGAACCAGTAATTGAGCAAAAGCCGCGTCGTATCCGTCGCGCCCTTATAGTGGCTGTCGCGCCAGTCATCGACCGCCTTGCGGATCGCCGGCACGCA
>DATBWU010000045.1:0-4521 GCA_036514635.1 Anaerolineae bacterium
GTGGCCGCATTCAAATGCTCCGTGAGATGCCCACCCACGAATCCGGCCACACCTGTAATGAGCGCCCGCAACCTTCTTCCTCGACTAAACGTGATGAATTTCTCAAAAATATTATACCTAAGTTCAGAGGCGGCGGCAAACACTTCTTGCCCAAGACAAATAGAGCCTCACTCCCGCGAGGCTCCTGTTCCTCATTCCGCATTCGACATTCTGAATTCCTACGTTCCCTCTTCCCACGACTCCAGGTATTTCTTCTGCTCTTCCGTCAACACGTCGATGTGGATGCCCATCGCCTCCAGTTTCAGGCGTGCGACTTCGCGGTCGATGTCCGCCGGGACGGTATGCACCTGCTTCGCGAGCGACTTACCCTGCTTCGCCAGGTATTCCAGCGAGAGCGCCTGATTCGCAAAGGACATATCCATCACGCTCGCCGGGTGGCCTTCGGCGGCGGCCAGGTTGATCAGGCGGCCTTCGCCCAGCAGGTTGACTTTGCGACCATCTTTCAGCGTGTACTGATCGACGAATTCGCGCACCTTGCGCGGCTGGCCCTGTGACATCGCTTCCAGCGCCGGGATATTGATCTCGACGTTGAAGTGGCCGGAGTTGCACATGATCGCGCCGTCTTTCAGGCGCTCGAAGTGCGGCGCATCGATCACGTTGATGTCGCCCGTGGCGGTGATGAAAATGTCGCCATGCGGCGCGGCCTCGACCATCGGCATCGCCTCGAAGCCATCCATCACGGCTTCCAGCGCCTTGAGCGGATCGACCTCGGTGACGACGACGTGCGCGCCAAGCCCTTTGGCTCGCATGGCGATGCCGCGACTGCACCAACCGTAGCCGGCCACCACGACTGTCTTCCCTGCAAACAGGATGTTCGTGGCGCGGATCACGCCGTCCAGCGTCGATTGGCCCGTGCCGTAGCGATTGTCGAACAGGTGCTTGGTGTCGGCGTCGTTGATCGCGATCACCGGGAACTTCAGCGCGCCTTCCTTCGCCATCGCCCGCAGGCGGATGACGCCGGTCGTCGTCTCCTCCGTGCCGCCGATGACATTCGGGATCAAGTCCGTGCGCTCCTTGTGGAGCGTCGAGACCAGGTCGGCGCCGTCGTCCATCGTGATGTGCGGCTTGTGATCGAGCGCGGCTTTGATGTGCTCGTAATACGTCTGGTTGTCCTCGCCCTTGATGGCGTACACCGGAATCTCGTGGTTGGCGACGAGCGAGGCGGCGACATCGTCTTGTGTCGACAGCGGGTTCGACGCGCATAGCACAAGGTCGGCCCCGCCGGCTTGAAGCGTGTGCATCAGGTTCGCCGTCTCGGTCGTGACGTGCAGGCACGCACTGACGCGCAGTCCTTTCAGCGGCTGCTCTTGCTTGAAGCGCGTGCGGATCAGGCGAAGCACCGGCATTTCCTGCTCGGCCCATTCGATGCGATACCGCCCGCCCGTGGCGAGGCCGAGGTTCTTGACATGGTGTTCGACGGTCATTTCGGCTCCCTGTAATTTGGTTGGCTGGTTGGTTAGTTGGCTGGTTGGTTAGTTGGCTAGTTGGTTAGTTGGCTAGTTGGTTAGTTGGATGGTTGGCTAGTTGGTTCGCTTGCGAATGGCGATGCCTTCGACGAACGGTAGATACTTTTTGAAGCCGAGTTTCTCGTACACGTGAATGGCGACGGTATTCGCCTGCGCCACGTTCAGCACGATCGTGCGCATACCTCGCCGGATGAGATCGGCGCACACGGCGCTGGTCGTCATTGCGGCGAAGCCGCGCCCGCGATAGTCGGGATGCGTGAACACGTTGCCGACCGCCGAGGCGTTGCGGGCCGTGCTCAACACGTGCGTCCCGGCTGCGGCGACCAGCCGCCCCCGCTCTTCAATTCCGAAGAAGGCGCCATCGAAGACCTGGCTGGGTGTGAAGGCATCGCCGCCACCCAGTTCGTACAACCGTTTCAAGTCCTTCGTGTACTGCGGCGTGAGATGCGTGACACTGCCACGCACGGGATGGAATTCATGCGGGTTCAGCATCATCCGCCACATCGACTCACGATCGGTCACCCGGTAGTGCGCCTCCACAGCCAGCATGTGTTCTTCACGCACGCCCAAATAGGCGCGACGCGCGCGCAGCGCCGTCCCCAGCACCAACGTGATACCCTGCGGATCGCCCATCGTGAACAACGCGGGCGGCTCAAGTCCTTTGAACAGCAACGCCACGGCTCGCAGCTCGCCCGATTCGCTTTCCGCGCCATACCACTCGGATTGCTTCCACAAATCGGGATCAAGATCGGCCAGAGCATACGCCGACCACAGCCGATCGGTTTCGAGGAAGGCTTCGATGGCGGCTAAGTCGGAGAGCGGATGTACGTGCATCGCTGATAAAATCCGTGAAACGTAATGCGTAAAACGTAATGGGCTTCGGGCGCATTACGTTTTACGCCATTACGCTTTACGTTTCACGCCACACGCGCTACGCAACACGGATCATCAACCGTTCCAGCGCCGCCGCGTCATCAAAGTGCCGGCGAAAACGCTCGGCGAACTCGGCCAGCGTGTAATGATGCCCTTGCGGCCCATCGTTCTCCAGGACGTACGTCGCGGCCAGTCCGGCGACGCGACCCGCCGACTCCCACCCCAGTCCAAGCGCCAGCCCCTTGAGCAGGCCCGCGCGGTAGCCGTCGCCGACGCCGATCGGATCGACGACGCGCAGCGGCGGGACTGCCGCAATCTGGACGTGCGCCTCGCGCGTGTGAATCACCGATCCGCGCTCGCCCAGCGTCACGATCAGCGTGTCGGCGCGTTCGAGAATGTCGCCTTCGTGCCAGCCCGTTCTATTGCGGATCATCTCGAATTCGTATTCGTTCACGACCAGGACGTGACAGCCGGTGATACCCTCGCGCAATTCGTCGTCGGTCAGCCGGACGATCTGCCAGCTCACATCGTACAGATAGGGAAGACCCAACTCCTTGCACTCGCGCGCGTAGCGGCGCATCGCGGCGGGATCGTTGGGTGAAACGACGACCAGATCGACCGCGCCTCTGTCCAGATCGTGCAGCGACAGGTCGCCCGCTCGCGCCATGGCGCCGTTGTAGAAACTGGCGATCTGGTTATTCGCCCGATCGATGTTGCAGAAGTACGAGGCCGTGAACAGGTCGTCGTATTGGCGCACCGCCGACGTATCGACGCCGTGCGCTTCCAGCCACGCGCGGTACTCCCCAAAGTCCTGGCCGGCCGTGCCCATCAACACTGGCCGCTCGCCGAGCAGGCCCAGGCTGTAGGCGATGTTGCTCGCCACGCCGCCGCGTCGACGCACCATCTGATCGACCAGGAAACTCAGGTTGATCGAATCGGCCACTTTCTCCGGCAGGACGTGCTCTTTGAAGTAGCCCGGAAACGACATGATGTAGTCGTAGGCGATCGATCCGGTGACGACAATGTTCATGGTCACTCCCACACTTCTCGCACTCCCACGCGGATGTGGGAGTGTGGAGGTCAGCGCGTGAATCGCTCCCGCAAGATCACTTTCAATGCCCGCAAGCCGTCACGAAATGCGCGAATCTTCTTGCCTTCGGCCACCGTGCGCGGCTTGTACGACACGGGAATCTCCGCAATACGATAGCCGTGCTTGAGCAACTTGCACGGCAGCTCGAAGTCCAGATCGAAGCCGCTGCCGCGCAGGTCGAGCGCGTGGAAGACCTCGCGCTTCACCATCTTCGTGCCGACGGCGACATCGCTCAAGTGACCGCCGTACAACAGGTTGGTGATCAGGGTCAGCCCCACCACGCCGATGTAGTTCTTGCGATATTTGTAAATCGCACGACCGCCCAGCGTGCGCGATCCGAACACGGCGTCCGCGCCGGTCTCGGCCGCCGTCTCCATGAAGCGTGCCAATTCGGTCGGGTCGTATTCGAAGTCGGCATCCTGAATCACGGCATAGTCGCCGGTCGCTTCGCGGAAACCGGTGCGGATCGACGTGCCTTTGCCCAGGTTGCGCTCGTGGAAGATCACGCGCACGTCCGGCGCTTCGAGCGCCTGTAGTAACTCGCGCGTGCCGTCGTTCGAGCAATTATCGACGACGATGATCTCTTTCTCCCAGCCGCCGATCGGCTGCACGGCCTGCACGCGCTCCAGCACCGGCAGAACGCTGGCGCGTTCGTTGTAGACGCACATGATGATCGTCAGGCGATGGACGCGCGCAGGCGCATCGGCGAGGTGCGGCTTGCGGCCGTCGTCGCTCAGCATAGGCCGAACGAGTGGAGAGGCGTCTACCTCAGAATTGTGCGAAGAAGTCATGGAAAGCATCCAGCATGTAGTCGAGTCGCGCCTCATCCAAGCCCGGATACACCCCCACGAAGAACGCCCCGCGCAACACGAGGTCCGAGTTCGGCAACGTCCCCACCACCCGCCGCTCAATCCCCCGATACCCCGGCTGCGCCAGGATGTGCCCCGAAAACAAATACCGCGTCTCGATGTGGCGCGCTTCCAGGAAACGCGTCACCTGCTGCCGCGTGAACGGCGCTCCCACGCGCACCGT
>DATBWU010000046.1:0-5372 GCA_036514635.1 Anaerolineae bacterium
ACGCGCATCGCAATGGCGCGGAGTTGCTTGGTCAGGTTACTGGGTTTAATCGGTTTCGCCAGGTAATCGTCCGCGCCTGCGTCTATGCCGCGCGTCACGCTCTCCGGGTCGACCTTGCCGGATAGCATAACCACCGGCAGATGCGCCGTCGCCGGATTCGCTCGCACCCAGCGGCACACTTCGTAACCGTCCATCACCGGCATCATCACATCGAGCAGCAGCAGGTCCGGCGCTTCGACTTGTAACGCCTTGACCGCTTCCGGGCCGCCGGGTGCAGTTGTCACCTCAAATCCATCGAGTTTGAGAATCAGGCTCAAGACCTTGCGTGCATCGGGATCATCTTCAACGATAAGAACTTTCATGACCGGCTCCTGCTCACGGATTCGGCACCATAACATCGAGTGCCAGGAGTTCGTCCACCGCCTTGATCAGCGCCCCTAACGACACCGGCTTGACGATATAGCGGTTAGCGCCAGCCTCGAAGCCGGCGGCCTGATCGGCCAGAGCGCTGCGCGCGCTCAACAACACGATCGCGACGCCGGCCAGCGCCGGGTCGGCGCGCACGCTGCGGCACACGTCCAGGCCATCGATATCCGGCATCATCACATCGATGATGATCAGGCCGGGACGTATGGCCCGGATCGTCGCCAGGCCCTCCGCGCCGCTTAGCGCGCCGACCACCTCATAACCGCGCCGCTTCAGCGCGATTCGCAAACAATCGACTGTATCAGCGTCGTCGTCGATGACTATAATCCGAGGTGTCATGATCGGCCCCAACTCTCTCGGCTATGGCGAGCGCCGCAGCGCCACGTAGAAATCGCTTCCGCCACCCTCTCGGCTTTCGGCCCACACCTGCCCGCCGTGCGCATCCACAATTTGTTTGACCACGGCCAGACCAACCCCGGTCCCTCCAAAACGGCGCTTCGTCGATCCATCCAACTGAAAGAAGCGATCCCAGATACGTGAGCGTTCCGCTGCTGGGATACCGATACCCTGATCGGACACTTTCAGGTAGACCACCTCGCCGCCTTCGCGAACGGCGACTCGCACCTCGCCGCCATTCGGGCTGAACTTGATGGCGTTGTCGACCAGCTCGCCGATCACCTGTTGGATGCGCTGTCGATCGGCGATCAGCGGCGTCGCGTCCGAAGCGATCTCTTCGATCAGCGCCACGTTGTTCGCCGTGGCTCGCGGCCGCGCGCGCTCGATCACTTCGCGCACCAGCCCGGCCAGCACGATCGGCTCCAGGTGCAGATCGGTCCGTTGTAGGCCCCTCAGCGTCACGATGTCGCTCACCCGCTTGGCGAGCAGCATTACTTTGTCGCCGATAACATCCACCGCCTGCTGGGGCTCCGGTCCCAGCGGGCCGAACGCGCCCATCTTCAACAGATCGGCGTAACCCTGAATCACCATCAGCGGCAACCGCAGCTCGTGCGAAACATTCTGGATCATCTGATCCTTGATCCGGCCTAGTTCCTGAATCTCGGCCAGGGCCGCGCTCAACTCGCGAGCGTGCTCTTGAAGTTGGAGCACCAGCGTGTTGGCATCGATCGCCGCTGCGATCATCCCGGCAAAAGCGGTCAGCAGATAACCGGACTCGTCCGAGTAAGCGTCACGCGTATCAGCCAGAAGGAGATAGCCCAGCAACCGGCCCTGATTCCGCAGCGGCGCGATCAACAGATTTCGGACTTGCCAGCGTTGGATCAGCGTGCGGATTTCGTCGGAGTGTGGCGAATGGTCATCGGATGTGAACAGCAACGTCCGATTGGGACCGACATCATCCGTCTCGAATGAGAACGCCAACGGCAGCACAAGCCCGGTGATAGCGCTCTCCTTCACGCCGTGCGCCGGCTCGCGGACCACCACGCGTGGCGAACTCTCGTCGAGGGTGGCAATGGCGCAAATGCGCGCGCCGAACAGATAGGCCAGATGACCGGTGACACGCCGATACAGTTCGGCCGTTTCGTTGACCATCCCGGCGCTCTGCGCCACCTCGAACAGGCCACGCAGCTCGACCCGGCGCTTCAAGGCCGCTTCTGTCGCCTGCCGTTCCTGCGTGATGTCGGTGAGCAGCATCGAAATGCCGACCACCTCGCCGTTATCGGCAAACAGCGCGCGCGCCGCCAACCGGAGCCAGAACTGACCCATATCGGATGACCACGCGAACTCTGCCCAGTAACTGGCCTCTTCCAAATCGAACAAGCGCTGGCAGACGCCGACCCACCGATCGCGATCCTCGTTTTGCAGCACTTCGAGCAGCGATTCGCCGGTCAGGCGCACGGCCAGCAAGTCCAGGCGTCCAAGACAACGCATCAGCGTGTCCCAGGCATGGTTGGCAATCACCACGCGCAGATCGCGGTTGACGACGCATACCGCCGCTTCCAGGCTGTCCAGAGCGTAACGCCAGAGGTCCGCCGCCATGAACGCGTCGTAGCGTGGGAGGCTGTCGAGTTTGATCTCTGGATGATTAGCTTCGAACACGAGTGTGCTCGAGATAGCCGCGCAGCATGTCAACCGAATAGCGTCGATGACCGCCGGGTGTGCGATACGGCGTGATGAGGTTGCGCCGTTCCATGCGCCACAACGTGTTGAGGCTGACGTGTAGGAAAGCCGCCGCTTCCTTCGCGGTCAACAACCCTTCCACCCTGTCGCCATTTCCGTTGGGCTTGAATCGCGGATCGTAATATTGCTCGTTCACCTGACACCTCTCTGAAGACGCCCGCATTGGCTATGGGCTGTCGAATTGCGTACAGTATCGCCGATGAGATCATTTGAGTAAGTTTGATGTTAATTTGCCCCGCGTTGGCATTGTGTTGGCTGAGGGCGTATGCTAGTATTCTGGTAAAATGGGCGGTGCGCGATTGATCGACACTATCCAATTGCAGCCCGAAGATGTATTGGCCTGCGTCGGCGCGGGCGGCAAGACATCGTTGTGCTGGCGAGTGTGGAACGAGCTGCGCGCCGGACGTGTACGGTCGATCTTCACGACGACGACGCACATCATGGAACCGATTCTTCCGCCCGATACGGCGCTGTATCTGTCAATCGATCCGGACGTCTCAGTTCTTTCCAGGCTGATGCAACGGGTGACGGGCCTGGTCGTCGCCGGAGCGCGGCTGGACGAGGAGTCCACGGAGATAAAGCCGAATCCCGCTGCGCCAGCGCGCCCGTTCAAGTTGGCCGGCCTGCCAGCGGCGCGTGCCGACCAACTGATCGCAGACCTGCCCGGTGTCACCTGGCTGGTCGAGGCCGACGGCGCGCGGGGGCGCAGCTTGAAGTGGCCGGCGGCACACGAGCCTGCCATCCCGGCCCGCGCCACCGCCGTCGTCGTGCTGGCGTCGCTCGACGCTATCGATCAGCCCTTAGATGAAACGACAGCGCATCGACCGGAGCAGATGGCACGGCATTTGGGCATCGATCGGGGTGACATCCTATCGGCGGAACACGTCGCACGGGTGATGACGGATCCGGAAGGTGGACTCAAGAATATTCCGCACGGCGCGCGCGCCATCGCCGTCTTGAATCAAAGTCGTGGCGGGTCGCTGCACCCGTCGGCGCGGCCCGTCGCTCAAGCGGTTCTGGCTTCCGGCCGATACGAGCGCGTTATCGCGGCCTCGCTGCGGGCCGAAGAGCCTGTCCTGGAGGTCTGGTTACCGTGAAGAACGACCGCATCGCAGGCGTGATCCTCGCCGCCGGTGAATCGAAGCGGCTGGGGCAGCCGAAGCAATTGATTTCCTGGAACGGTAAGCCCTTGATCGAGCACACGGCGCGCGTGGCGCTGGCGGGCGGTCTCGATCCGGTCGTCGTCGTGATCGGTTATCGCGCCGATGAAGTGCGCGCGGCGATCCAGGCTCCGGCGACGATCATCGAGAATCCACGCTGGCACGAAGGCATGAGTACGTCGTTGCACGCGGGATTGGACGCACTGCCATCCGACGTGATCGCCGCAATCATGCTGCTCATCGATCAGCCGCGCGTCGATGCCAGGCACATCAAGGCGATGGTCGAGGCGTACCGCTCGTCGGTTCAGCCGATTGTCGTCTCGACGTTTCAGGGCCGGCGCGCGTCGCCGACGCTCTTCGACCGATCGTTGTTCGGCGAACTCGCTCAGGTGAGCGGCGATACCGGCGGTCGCTCGGTGCTGCTGGCCCATCCCGATCGCGTGACGGCGGTGGAGGCAGGCAGCGAGATTACGTTGCTCGATATCGATACGCCGGACGACTGGCAGCGGATACAGAACGGATAAACGAATACCCATTGTCTTGCATTCGCTGACTCGCCGATTCGTTGATACTGGACGACTGGCGGCGGATACAGAACGGATAAACGAATGCGTTCTTTCTCACTGATCACTGCTCACTGGTCACTGCTCACTGGTCACTGCTTACTGGTCACTGCTCACTGGTCACTGCTGACTGTCCACTGATTCACTGACCCTATGACTCTTTCAGCCATCCAGGCCCTCATCATCGACATGGACGGCGTGTTGTGGCGCGGGAGTGAGCCGCTGCCCGGCATCACCGAGTTCTTCGCTTTTCTGCGCCAACGCGACATCCGCTTTGTGCTGGCGACGAATAACTCGTCCCGCACGGAAGCGCAGTACGCCGAGCGGCTGGCCGGATACGGCGCGCCGGTCGCATTGGACGAGATCGTCACGTCGTCCAGCGCGGCGGCGGACTATCTGGCGACTATCGTGCCGCCCGGATCAGGCGTATATGCCATCGGCATGGAGGGTGTACGGCAAGCGTTGACGCGGCGCGGCTTCGTGCTGACCGAGGACAATGGCGCAGTTGCGGTCGTTGTCGGCATCGACTGGCACGCAACCTACGAGCAACTCAAGCGAGCGACGTTGTTGATCCGCGCCGGCGCGAAGTTCATCGGCACCAATCCCGATGCCACCTATCCCGCGCCCGAAGGCATCATCCCCGGCAACGGCGCACTGCTCGCCGCGATCGAAACCGCTACCGGCGTCAGGCCGATCGTCGTCGGCAAGCCGGAGCCGATCTTATATCAGCAGGCCATGCGACGCCTGGGGACGCCTCCGCACGCAACCGCCGCGCTCGGCGACCGGCTGGACACCGACATCCTGGGCGGCATCCGTGCCGGCACCCGGACGATTCTGGTCATGAGCGGCGTCACCACGCCCGAGTTGCTCGCCGCCAGCGACTACAAGCCGGACTGGGTGTTTGACGATATTCTTGATATGGTGAAGCACTGGAATGATGAATGATGGGCTTGTCAAGAAATAACTCCGCAGATTGTCATGCTGAGCGCAGCGAAGAATCTCTGCCCGACAAGCCGAGACCCTTCGCTGCGCTACCCAGAAACTTGCGCCATGGCCGGCGTGCGCCCGCCGATGAACTCGGCGGGCT
>DATBWU010000047.1:0-29681 GCA_036514635.1 Anaerolineae bacterium
GACGACCAGATCGGCCGGCCCGTCGATGAACGTTTCTCGCACGAGTGGCAACCGCTCTTTGGCGACGAATACGATGTCCGGCTCGTACACTTCTTTCTCGCTCAGGCGCATCGCCGTGCGCGATCCGCGCACGATGCCCAGGTCGTGCTCGGTAACAAAGGAGGTCAGAATGTGGAACAGAAAACTGAAGACACTCTCGTGTTGTTCAGACGCGGGGGAAGCCACAATCATCTCTCCATCGATCAGTTCGGCTTTGTGATCGTCCGGGCTGATATCGAGAAATTCTTTATCGGTCATGTAATCGACGACGACAGTACTCATCAGAACTCCTTGCGCGCACAGTATAGGACAGGGGTAGTGAGGTGTCAAGCCACCCGATGCTCCCGCCAGATGAGTCACACCGCACTGCGCTGCGCGCAGCGCACGTGTCCGGCGGGAGCATCGGACCACGACGAAATGCTAGACCACCGGCTGCACCCAGATGGTGCGCGCGGCTCTTAAGCCAAGCGAGATCTTCTTGCCCGACACGTCGAGCGTGACCACGCCGCTCCACGGCGCGACCTCTTCCACCATCACCTCGGTGCCGGGGATCAGATTGCTCTTCTGCAAGTAATCGAGCAACCGCAGATCGCGCTCGCCTTCTTCGGTGATGCGCAAGACGGTAACGCTTTGCCTGGCTGTGGCATTGTCGAGCGTGAGCGCGTCGGGTGGAAGCCGGGTCGGCTGCATACCGGGAATCGGGTTGCCGTGCGGGCACGTCTTGGGGCTGCCCAACGCCTCGAACATTTTCTGCTCGACCAATTCGCTCATCGCGTGCTGGATCCGCTCCGCTTCGGAGTGCGCCGCCGCCCAGGGAATCCCCAGGAAATCCGTCATGAACCGCTCGACCAATCGATGGCGGCGGATGCCGGCCTCGGCAACTTCCTCGCCGATCTTGGTGAGCTTGATTTCGGCACCATCGATCTTGATCAGGCCATCGCGGATCATCCGTTGTAGCGTCTGGCTCACGGTGGGCGGCTTCACGCCCAGACGCTCGGCCAGCCGCGCGGCGATAACCTTCTTGCCCTCGTCACGCATGTTGTAGATCGATTCGAGATAGTTCTCGATAGTCTCGGTGACCTTGAGCCTCGCCTTCATCCACTCCCCCGCAGCCACTGGCGCGAGTCCTATCATGACCATGCAGGCCCCATCGGTTAGGATCATCCATCAAGATGCTAATAAGACGCTGTTCGCCTTGACAATTAGCATTCGTATGGATAGCATGGCGCGCGAGATTAGTATACCCTAATCTACAAAATTCGGAGGGGGAAAACATGCTGCCGAGTTTTCTGCTGGCGTTACGGGAAGGGATGGAAGCCGCGCTGATTGTGGGCATCGTGTTGGGCGTGCTGAAGAAAATGAATCGGCTGGATTGGGCCTCGCGTGTGTGGCTGGGTGTGGCTGCCGCTGGCGTGATCAGCCTGATCGGTGCAGTCCTCCTCAGCGCCATTGACGCACGGTTCGAGGGGCCGGCGGAACAAGCCTTTGAAGGCATCACCATGCTGGCGGCCGCAGGCGTATTGACGTGGATGATCTTTTGGATGCAGAAGCAAGGCCGCCGCATTCAGTCCGGGCTGGAAGCCGATGTGAAGATGGCGCTGACGCGCGGCCAGGACTGGGCGCTGTTCTCCGTGGCGTTCTTCGCCGTGATGCGCGAGGGCCTGGAGTTGGCGCTGTTCCTGACCGCGGCCAACTTCTCGACGCCGGAAGCGGGAGTGGGCGCGCCGATTCTCGGCTGGCTGGGCGGCGTCCTGGGCTTGATCGCCGCGGCGATTATCGGCTGGCTGCTGTTCGACACGACGGCGAAGCTCAATCTACGCCGGTTCTTCCAGTTGACGAGCGTGCTGCTGGTCGTCTTCGCCGCCGGGCTTGTTGGGCATGCGATTCACGAGTTCAACGAGCTCGGTTGGATATCGCCGATCGTCGAGCACTTCTACGACATCAACTCGATCTTGCCGGAAGATACCACGCTGGGCTTGTTCCTCAAGGCGCTGTTCGGCTATAATGCCAATCCATCGTTGAGCGAGACGATCGGATACCTGGCCTACTTTGTGCTCATTTATTTCGCGACGCGCTGGCTAGATCGCCGCCCGGCTATTGCCACGACATCAGCATAAAGCCAAAATGGCTCTCCCGATTCTGGCGGGAATTGAACCGCAAAGAACGCAAAGGACGCCAAGATTTTCTGGCTCTACCGGTTCCAGCGGGAAACGCCGCCCACTGCAAAGTCTTTGGACGCGGATTGCGCGGATTCACGCAGATTTTTCAGTCCGATCCGTGTTCATCCGCGTTTACGGGAGCACTGCACCGCATGTGTCCGCGTCCTATTTCCCGTCAAAGTCGGGAGAGCCGATTTTCTAAGGCTTTGCGCTCGCCTGCCCCGGATGTTGTTTGCGGGGTTGCGCCCGCCTGCCCCCTTTGGGGGTTGCGGTGAGGCTTTTCCCAGCCAACCCGGAAGAGCCGCCAAAATAGGCATTCACGCATGGACGTTCTGGAAGCGATCCGCACCCGACAATCCATTGGCAAAGTCAGGCCCGATCCGGTTCCGCGCGAGTTGATCGAGCGTATGCTCTCGGCAGGCGTCCAGGCCCCCAATCACTACCAGGTGCGGCCGTGGCGCTTCGTCGTGCTAACCGGCGACGCACGCGTGCGGCTGGGCGACGTGATGGCGGCGTCGCTGCACAAGCAAGACGCGAGCGCCAACACTGAGTCGCTGGCGCGTGAGCGTGCCAAGCCGCTGCGCGCACCGGTGCTGATCGCCGTCGGCGTGGACAAGCCCGGCATTCCCAAAGTGGTGGAGATCGAGAACGTGTGCGCGGCCGCAGCGGCAATCCAGAATATGCTGCTCGCCGCGCACGCGCTCGGCCTTGCCGCGATGTGGCGCACCGGCACAGCCGCCTACGATGCCGACGTGAAAACGTTTCTCGGCTTCGCACCCGATCAGCACGTGATCGGTTTCATCTACGTTGGCTACCCCGCCACGCCGCCGCCGCCGCAACGTCCTTCGCATCACGATCGAACAGTGTGGATGGACTGACGAAGGACGAACGACGAAAGACGATGGACGAAGGACGACGGACGATGGATGTGCGTTCGTCTTTGGTCTTTCGTCTTTGGTCTTTCGTCCCTGGCCATTCGCCCCTGGTCATTCGCCCCGCTCGCTTGACGCAGCCTCGAACCGCGATACAATCTCGCCGCCGCACATTCCATCGAGACCAGGTAGCAATGGCTCCCAACACTCGGCGCACGATCGGCACGATCCTGATTTGGCTGGGCGTGCTGGTCTGGGCGCCCTTTCTTGCTTCGATTCCCTCTGGGCAGGAGTTGCCCGTCCTCCCTTTTCTGGCCGCTCACTTAGCCGGTGTGCTGGGTGGCTGGCGGTTGCGATTGAGCGCCGATCGAGCAGAAGGGATCGACCGAACTCAATCGCTTCATGGCCGACGGCGCAAGATCGCCAGCCGCATTTTGATCTATCTGGGCGTCCTGGCCTGGGTTCCGTATTTCTACCTGACACGCGCGCGAGGGGAGGAGACGAATATTGGCCCCTTCCTGGCGGCGCACCTCACCGGCGTGCTGAGCGGTGTGGTGCTTAGGCTGAGTGTCGAGTGGGAACGCTTGACGCGGCGCGGATCATAGGGCAAAACCCTGCTCCGGGTTCCGCTTCGCATCCGGGGGCGGGTCTAATCGGGTTGCATCACCGCTAAAGCCATGTACAATGTGCGCCGGGGAATCCTCTCACGGGGGACATATCTATGCCCGGCGCACGCGCGCCGCAAGAAGTCGAGCGCGCGCTGAAGCGACTGACGCCCGAGCAGTTCTCTCAAGTCTGCGGTGAAGTGGGCATCCTTGAGGTGACCCTGCCCGGCGCCACGCAGGCGGCGAGAGCCGCTGCATTGGTCGAGCGAACACAGGGGCACACGGACTTCGCCGCCCTCATTCGCGCGATCAATCGCATCGATCCGAATGCGTGGCACATCGCCCCGGCGCGCGCCTCGATCTCATCGGCCGTTTATGGCCTCATCGCGCTCGTCGCGATCCTCGGCATCGGTGGATTGGTGCTGGTGCTGGTCTTGAGCGGGTCGGAAGCCGCAACGCAGGTCACACCCACTCCAACGGACACGCTCGCCCCGACGCGCACCCCGGTCCCGACCTTCACGCATACGCCCACGCACACGCCCGTGCCCAGCGACACCGGCACACCCACGCGCACGCCGACGCCGACTCGCCAGGCGTCTTCAGTCGCGTCGACACGAGCCGTGCCGCCCACGCCGGTCGCCACGCCCAGCCCGGTCGTTTCGATCATTTATCCTCAAGTCGAATTGCTGCAGCCCTCGTCGGACTTTCGCGCGAGTCCGGGCGAGACCGTCGAGTTTCGATGGATCCTGCGCAGCAGCACGCCGATCGCCAGCGACGAGCGATACCTGATGCGGCTGTATCTAAACACTCAGGTGGTGGACGCTTACCTCACGCCCGATCCGTGGCGCTTCTATCCGGTTCCGCCCGGCGCGAATGGCACGTTCGGTTGGACGGTGACGGTGGTCAAAGTGGATGCGGCCGGCGATGTGATCGGCGCGCTCAGCCCGGAGAGCGGGCAACGCACGGTGGTGTGGCAGCCCTAGGCCCTCACCTTTCACCCCCATCCCCTCTTCCCTCTCCCTAACCCGGACGAGCCGGAGCCAACATGGGAACTAACCGCCGAGAACGCAGAGAACGCTGAGCATCCCTAAAAACCTCTGCGCGCTCGGCGCGCTCAGCGGTGAAATCCTTGCACACGCCGAAGGCGAGCAAAGACTTCAGAGGTGAGGATCACAGCGCCCGTTGATACAGCCGGTGCGTTTTATAGAAATCGATCCCCAGGTCGCGCATCTCACGCTGCATCTTGTCGTTATCCAGGCCGACTTGCACGATGTCGGCGTGCTCGAAGCGACCTGCGACCACGCTTTTGTGCATCTCACTGAACAGCAGCGCCGTTCCACCTAATCCCCGATATTTCTCGACGATCCCCGCGCCGTTGACGTTGACCCACTGGGTGCGTTTCAGCTCGAGCAGCATGTCGATCCAGCCGAACGGGAAGAGCCGTCCTTGCGTGCGCTGCATCGCCGCCGAGATGTCGGGATAAGCCAGCATGAAGCCGACCGGCTCGTCGCCCTTCAGCACGATCTTGATCAGTTTCGGATCGGCGAACCATTCGAGCTGGCCGGCCAGCGCCCTCACGTCGGCATCGGTGAGCGGTGTGTTGCCGATCGTGCCCGTCAGCGAGTCGTTGTACATCTTCTGCAATTGAGGAGCCATCGCGCGCAGGCCGCGTCGCCTCTTGAACGTCGCCACGCGTAGGCCGCGTCGCTTCTGCACCAGCTCGGCCACCTGGTGCACTTTGTCCGGGAACGGCATACGCGGGTTCATGTAACCGGATACGATATCTCGCACGCCCACGAATCCCGCCGCTTCCACAAGCCCTGGATAATAATCCGGATTGTAGGGAATACCGAATGCCGGTCGATGCTCGAAGCCCTTGACCAGCAATCCCAGCCCGTCGAGCGCGGTGAAGCCTTTCGGGCCAAAGAGCAGAGTCAGGCCGCGCGAGCGTGCCCAATCCGCGGCGGCATCGAATAACGCGCAAGCCGCCTCGCGGTCATCTTCGCACTCGAACAGGAAGAAAAACGCGGTGCGTTCATGGTTGAAGGTGTTGTAATTGCGATTGTCGATGGCCGCGATGCGCCCCACCGGTCGATGGTCTTTCTCGGCCAGGAAGAAGGCCGCGTCCGAGTGTTGATAGAACGGGTGACGGCGACGATCGAGCATCCGGCGCGCATCGATGCCGAGCGGCGGCACCCATTGGGGGATACGGCGGTAGATGTAAAAGGGCACATTGAGGAATTGCCAGACATGATGGCGATTAGTCGTGTCGATTGAGATGAGGTTCATCGTGTCTCCAGAGGACGGTGGGTGACCGGCAGCACGTATTGTAAACCGATCGCTCCGGGGGTCAAAAGTGCGCCACGCGATATAATACACGCAGGATGGAGGCACACATGAGGGGCTTGTTATTGCTCGCCTTGATCGTCCTGATCGTCTACGTGCTGTATACCAACGGGACGCTGAATCAGTTGATTCCCGGATTGCCCGATCCGAACAGCACGCCCGAAATCGTGATCACGGTCAGAGAACCGAATAGCAGCCGCACGACAATCACGCCTGCGCCGGATGCGATGACGTTGCAGCCGACCATCATCATCGCGCCGCCGATGGTCACGATCGAGACGCCGGCCACGGCGCCTCTCGACACGCTGACTCCTACTCCCTTGCCGGCCCAACCGACTGTGCCGCCGCCGACGATCATCACCTTCGAACCCGCGCCAACGCTGGCCGCGTCGACGACCCCGACGCCGGCCTCGAACTTCCCGCTGAAGATCGAGACGCCGCTCGACGGTGAAACGCTGCAGGCATCGCCGTGGCTGGTCATCGGGGAGACACAACCCAACGCGCTCGTCAGCGTCAACGACGTCATCGGCTTCGCCAACGCCGAGGGTCGCTTCGCGCTGTCGGTTCCCCTCACCGAAGGCCCCAACGTGCTGGAGATCATCGCCAGCAATACTGTCGGTGAGCAGGTCTTCGTCATCGTCACCGTGTTGTATCAACCCTGATCGTTAACCACGAAGGCACAAAGACACCAGGACAACTTTGTCTGGTGATAGCACACAAGTCGATCCAGCCACGGAGACACGGAGTTCACGGAGATTTCAAAGGGCTTTTCTCCGCGCCTCTGTGTCTTCGTGGTTAATTCTCCCCACTTTTGACGTGGGAATACCGGGGGCATGACAGCCTTGCCTGAGTGGTGTAAGATCGACGCAAATGGATCGTGTCGATCCACACTTAGTTCAGGAGGATTGTCATGAAACTCTTCACTTTCGCGATGGCTGTCGTGCTCGCGCTGGCGCTGGGCGGGATGGTCGGATTCGGCGCGGGCAGCCAACACAGCGCGCCGCAGGCGTCGAGCGTCGATGCGCCCGCCGCCGCACCGGTCGAGGCGCGCGTCGGAGCGGTGGGCGTGTTGCAGGCCGTCAACGCCGACAGCCTGATCGTGCAAACGCGCGAGGGCATGCAGGTACTGTCGATCACGCCACCTGCTGCGACGGATCAGTTGAAGATCGGCGACAAGGTAGCCATCTGGGCGCAGAATGTCGACGGCAGACTGGTCGTGCGGCAGATCGTTGTGGTGCCGGAGACGCCGCAGCGAATGCACTACCTGGGGTTGGTGTCGAGCGTGAGCGGCGATCGGCTCGACGTGGTGGGCCAGCAGGGCGAGACGACTTCGTTCCGCATCGACGCGACTCTCCAGCGCATGCCCGACGCGACACACGCGCCGCAGATCGGCGACACAGTGACGGTTGTCGCGAAGCCCGATCCGCTGGGCGATGGCTGGCTGGCGGTCGCGATCGTGACGCGGTAAACCTCACCCTCTCCCTCTCCTGCACTCATAGTAGAAGGCTCTCCCGGTTTGGGTGGGAAATAGGACGCGGATCAACACGGATGAACACTGAAAACACTCAAAATCCGTGTGAATCTGCGTTGATCCGTGTCCATAGATGCTTTTTCCCTACTGAACCCGGAGCTGTTCCTTATCAAGCCGTGCAGGTGCAGAACTCCCCCGCGTTCCTCGATCCAGTAGAGCCTCCTAACCCGGACGAGCCGGAGCCAACAAGGGAACTAACCGCCGAGAACGCAGAGAACGTTGAGCATCCCTAAAAATCTCTGCGCGCTCGGCGCGCTCGGCGGTGAAATCTTTGCACACGCCGAAGGCGAGCAAAGACTTCAGAGGTGAGGGACTAAAACATCCCCGGCAGAGATGCCATTCTCCTGCCATTCGCAAGCGCGCGACCTGCGCACAGCGGTATGCGACTTTATACATCGTGCTGACCAAACTGTGATATGCCGTCATCGCCGCGTAGAGTGAGCTGGAGCGGTTTGGCGCTGGCATAGCTCCAAAGTACCCGCGCTCGTTCAACAGCGCGCAAACTGCCAGCAATTAGAATCGGGTTGGATTTATTCACTGCACGGGTTACTGGTATTGGAGGCTGAGTCATGCACATATCTCATTCGTTCGCACGAGCGTGGTTATTCGCCATCGTTCCGGCTTTACTCTTAGCGGCGGTCGTGCTCGCCGCGCCGATCACCGGCACTTTCACGGGCCTGGGGCCTTACGCTACCGTGACCGGTACGTTCAATGGCGCATCGGTCAGTTATAGCGGCGGGACGATGAAGCTGACGATCGACGGCACGACCGTCGGCTCGTTCTGTACCGACCTCGAGCACCCGATCCGAAGCGGCGACACGCTCGTCTCGACCGAAGCACAGATGGATTGCCGCATCACCTGGCTGCTGTTGAATTATCCTCCCCTGCTGTCCACCGATCCCTACACCCCGACCGGATCAATGCTGAGCAATCGCAGTCAGGAAATGGCGACTCGCCAGGCTGCTGTGTGGCACTTCTCAGATGGCTTCCTGCCCAGTACCGGCAACACCGTCGGTGACCGCGCCTGGCAGATCATCAACTCGGTTCCCGCCGATGCCTGCGCCACTTTGCAGGCAGAAGTTCCCGTTTTGACGGTTCAGCCCAGTGCCAGCGTCCGAACCGTCGGCGATAACGTCGAAACCTTCACTGTCACCGCGATGCGCGGCGGCGCGCCAATCAGCGGATTGACGCTGCACGGCTCGACGAACTTCGGCACATTGAGCAACCTGACCGCGACGACCGGCGCCAACGGTCAGGCTCTCTTCACGTTGACCAACACCGGCGGCATCACCGGCACGGCCAACTTCATCGTATCGGCCACCGTCGATCTACCGGTCGGCACGATCTTCGAAGGCAGCCCCAGCGCGGAAAAGCAGAAACTGGTGCTGGGCAAGATGACGCCCGGCAGCATTTACGGCAGCGGCAATGTCACCTGGCAAGCACCCGGCTCGATCGTCGCACACATCTTCCACGATCGCAACCTGGACGGCGTGCAAAACGGCGCAGAAGACAACCTGCAAAGCTGGAGTGTGGCGCTGTATCAGTGGAGCGGCTCGGCGTGGACGCTGCTTTCGACTAAGACGACCAACGCCAGCGGCCTGGCCTTGTTCACCGGGCTGGCCGCCGGGCAGTATCGCGCCGACGAGACCGTCCAATCGAGCTGGCGGGCGACCACGGCCTCGTCCGTCCAGGTGATGGTCGGCGTCGAAGCCCACAACGTCGAGTTCGGCGTGATTCGCACGCCCACCATCGTCGCCACCAAGTTCAACGACGCTGACGCGGACGGCATGAAGGACGCGGATGAACCCGCGCTCGCCGGATGGACGATGACGCTGTATCGCGCCGACGGCAGCGCCGTGCTTGGCGCGACCGGCGCGACTGACGCCGAAGGCAAGGTCGTGCTGACCTTCGACCGCGCTTCGGATTTCGATCCTGGCGCGTACTTCGTACAGGAAACGCAGCAGCCGCTGTGGTTCGCCACCACCAGCGGCATCAGCCAGAACCTCACACTCGCGGGCAACGATTTCATCACCGTGACCTTCGGCAACGCGCTGGCCCAGCCCGCGCTGAACATCACTAAGAGCGCACCGTTCTACGCGCATGTCGGTGACGCGATCACCTTCAATTACACTGTGCTCAACACCGGCAACGTCGCACTGAGCGACGTGAGCGTGAGCGACCCGCTGGCCGGAGGCGCGATCACAATGTGCAATCGCGGCGCGCTCGCCGTGGGCGCGTCGTACGCGTGCAGCGCAACGTACACCGTCGGCGCGGGCGATCCCGATCCGCTGGGCAGCACCGCGAGGGCCAGCGGCACGGATGCCTTCGGCCAGAGCGCGACCGACACCGATTCGGCCTCGACCGACATTCTGCATCCCACGATCGACCTGAGCGCGACCGGCCCCTCGCTGGCGCACGACAGCGACATGCTGGATTACAGCGTCACCATTCAGAACACCGGCGACGCGGTGCTGAGCAACCTGGCCTTCACCGGCGCTACATTCATCGACTGCCCGACCTCGCTCGCGGTGGGCGCGTCGGCGACGTGCACGGCCACTGCCACGGCGAGCGGCGATCCGTTCAACGTCACGCTCAGCGTTTCGGGTCAAGACCTGCTTGGCGGCAGCGCTTCAGATAGCGCCGCCGTGAGCACCGATGTCCTGCATCCGCAGATTCGCGTGACCGTATCCGCGCTGGTGAGCACGTCCGCCGGATCGGCGATCCACTACGCCATCACCGTCGAGAACACGGGCGATGCCGATCTGAGCAACGTCAGCGTGACCGATTCGCGCACGGGCTTCGTGTGGAGCGGATCGCTGGTGGCGGGCGGACTGCAAGCGTTCACCGTTGACTCTGCCACCGGCTCGAACGAGACCGGCACGGTTGCGAACACTGTCTCGGCATCCGGGCGGGATGCGCTGGGCCGGACCGTTTCAGACAGCGACAACGCCTCGACGCTGGTGAACCTGCCCGACAGCGACGGCGACGGCGTCCCCGATGCCGATGAGGGCGGCGACACCGACGGCGACGGCACGCCGAATTACCTCGACGCAGACAGCGACGGCGACGGTATCCCCGATGCGATCGAAGGCACGGGCGACGCGGATGGCGACGGCACGCCCAACTTCCTCGACGCGGACAGCGATGGCGACACGATTCCCGACTCGATCGAAGGCGCGGGCGACGCGGATGGCGACGGCACGCCCAACTTCCTCGACGCGGACAGCGATGGCGATGGCATCTCCGATCTGATCGAGTGGAACGTGGATACCAATGGAGATGGCCGCGCCGATCACGACGCGGACGGCGACGGCACGCCGAACTTCCTCGACGCCGACAGCGACAACGACGGCATCCCGGACGCAGTCGAAGGCGCGGGCGACCGGGACGGCGACGGCGCACCGAACTTTGTAGACACCGACAGCGACGGCGACGGCATCCCGGACAACGTCGAATGTCCGAGCGGCGCGCAGGGTTGCACCGACACCGACGGCGATAACACGCCCAACTTCCTGGACTTCGACAGCGACAACGACGGCATCAACGACGCCGGCGAGTACAGCACCGGCCCATCCGACAAACTGGCCGGCTGCACCGCCAACAGCCCTGTGTGCACCGACAACGACGTCGATCACGACGGCATCCCGAACTATCGCGACACCGACAGCGACGGCGATGGCATCCCGGACAGCGTCGAGGGTGCGGGCGACGCCGACAAGGATGGCCTCCCCGATTACCTGGATAACATCAACAACACCCCGCCTCAGTACAAGTTGTATCTCCCGTTCCTGTCGCGAAACCGCTGACCTCCAATGCGGAGTGGGACGAATGGCCTACTCGTCCCACTCCGATCCTGCTGCTGATCGGTGATCGTCGATTCGACCACGGAGATTTCGAGAGGCTTTTCTCTGTGCCTCAGCGTCTCCGTGACGAGATGCGAATCATCACCCGTGCTGATGCACGTTAAGGCCACGCCCTCAATGCCGATGAACACCAGCAAGCCATTGTGCACTCACACGCCATGAACCGTTACCTGATTCTTATACGCCCTCCCGACCAGAATGTGCTATGTTCTAGTGCGGGTCGAGGACTCCGCAAGCCTTTCCTTGCGGTCCGTTTTCTTTTCTCCAGGAGCAGTGAGCATGCATCGCATCATACGGCTTACGTTTGTCATGGCTTCGGCGGCGATGGCGCTCGCCGTCGTGCTGTTCGGCGCGGCTCCCCAGGGTGTGCGCGCCGCGACGACCTTCACCGTCAACACCGTCCTCGACGCCTCCGCCTCGGGCAGCCCTAGCGACGGCGTGTGCCTGGATACGAATGGCACCTGCTCGCTGCGCGCGGCGATTCAGGAAGCCAACGGCACATCCGGCGCGGACACGATCGTCTTCTCCGTCTCCGGCGTCATCACCATCAACAACACGACGCTGCCCACACTCTCCGACAACGCGGGCGCGTCGATCGACGGCGACAACGACGACGACGGCGTGCCGGACGTGGCGCTGAATGGTTCGGGCGTGCCCGTCACCGGCACGAGCGGCATTCGCATCCAGTCGTCCAACAACGTCATCGCCGGCCTGGCGATTTACAACTTCAACGGCTTCGGCGTCACGATCACCGGAACCGGCTCGACGAACAACGTGATCCTCAGCAACACGATCGGGCTGGACCTGTCGGGTGTGGCGCGCGGCAACGGCAACGACATCAACAGCAACGGCGATGGCGTGATTGTTCGCAACGGCGCGAATAACAACACGGTGCAGGGCAACACCATCGGCGGCAATTTGCGCCACGGCGTATCGTTGAGCGGCGGCAGCACCAACACGGTCACGCACAACTTCATCGGCGTGACGAGCGGCGGCGCGGATCGGGGCAACGGCGCGGACGGCGTGCGCGTGCATACCAATTCCACCGGCAACCTGATCGAGTTCAACCAGGTGAAGTACAACGACCGTTACGGCATCGAACTGACCGGCAACGGCACGCAGGACAATCAGGCGATCGGCAACGTCGTCATGTCCAACGACAGCATCGGCGTAGCGGCGCAGGCCGGCATCGTCAACGATCGCACTCACAGCAACGGTGATCCGTCCGTCTCAGCCAACGGCGACAACCTGATTCAGTCCAACCAGGTGATCAGCAACACCGGCATGGGCATTTACAACATCGGCGCATCGCCGCTGATCACGGGCAACCTGATCTTGAGCAACACCGAGTACGGCATCTACAACCTGACCGAGTACAGCGGCACATTCGGCCCGGCGGGCGCGAGCGATGATCTGCTGGCGATGCCCGGCATCACCCACAACACCATTTCCGGCAACGGCAACGATGGCATCCGCTCGCTCGACACCGCGCCGCTCAATCGTTACACGCTGGCCGCCGACAATAGCATCGGCGACAACAACAGCCAGCCCGACGTGAGCCAGACGTGGTACGGCGCGGTCGAAGTGCTGACCGGCACAACGACTGTCAGCAGCGGGCTTCAGGTCACGCTAACCAGCCGCGCGGCGACGCAGGCGGCCGGAAGCACGTACGCGGCAGCGGACGCCTCGCAGGGTATCTGGTCGAAGGCCGGCGCCACTTACAACAACGCGACCTCGTGGTTCGTGCTCGACGAGTTCACCATCCTCAGCAACGGCGCACTGATCAATTACTCGCCGTATACCGTGACGGTGGGCGGGGCGTACAACGGCAGCTTCGTCTTCAGTTACGACGCGATCAGCACGACGCAGCCGGTCAGCCCGGATCGCAACCTGCCCTTTGGCCTGGTCACGGGCATCGCGGCGGTCCCGGCGCACACGCTGCACCGCTATCAGATCGCCGAGTTGAACTTTGCGCAGGATAGCGACGGCGACGGCGTGCCCGATCCGGGCGAAGGGGCCGGCGATAGCGACGGCGATGGCACGCCCAACTATCTCGACACCGACTCGGACAACGACGGCATCAGCGATACGATCGAGGGCAGCGGCGACGCCGACGGCGATGGCATCCCCAACTTCCTCGACACCGACTCGGACGGCAACGGCATTCTCGATCAGAACGAGAGCGACAGAACCGGAGACGCCGACGGCGACGGCATTCCCAACTTCCTCGACCTCGACGACGACGGCGACACGCTTCCAGACTCGACGGAGATCAACTGCACCGGGCATGGTCCATCCGATCCCTGCAACACCGACGGAACGGATCAGCCGGATTATCGGGACACAGACAGCGATAACGACGGCTTCCTCGACACTGTCGAGGGCAGCGGCGATGCCGACGGCGACGGCCTTCCGAACTTCCGCGACACCGACAGCGATGGCAACGGCATCCTCGATCAGAACGAGACGAATGCCACCGCCGACAACGACGGCGACGGCACGCCCAACTTCCTCGATACGGACGACGACGGGGACGGCATCTCGGACGCCGACGAGTATTACTACGGTCCGGGCGACACGGCGTTCTGCTCGAACACGACGCTCGACAGCGACCGGGACGGCACACCGAACTGCACCGACAATGACGCCGACGGGGACGGCACGTCGAATTATCGCGACGCCGACAGTGACGGCGACGGCAAATCGGACATTAGCGAAGGCACATCGGATTCGGATGGCGACGGCGTGCCCGACTGGCTCGACCCGCAGTACAGCCTCTTCCTGCCGATCGTTCTGAAGAGCCGTTAGCGCCCCATTACGCGGTGGGAGCGCGGCCGCGTGGCCACGCGCTCCTGCGTGGGCCGGTCAGGAGGCCGGTCCCGAAGAATGAAAAACCTCCCGCAGCCTGAGGCTGGCGGGAGGTTCGTTTACTGGGTCATCGCCCACAGCAAGAATATCACCAGGAGCGAGAGCATGAAGACGTCTCCGGTGATCGACCGGGAGCGTTGGGGAGGGCTTGCCATGACGACGACCGAAGGAGCCGGCTCCCGTGTCTCGCTCGAACTCGACAGTGCGGAGATCAGCAGCATGTAGAGAACCAGTAGCACTAGCGCGTCCATGTGTCAGCCTCCTCTGATGAGATGGTCGTCTATGCCCCCGGCGCTCCGATCGCGAGCGCCAGCGCCACCACGATCACCAGTCCCAGCATCAGCGTGTAGAAGCAGCCGCTTCCATTGGCGCGATCGGCCCGCCCGATGAAGGCGATGAAGCTGCCGAGACCGATGAGTAAGGCAATCGCCAGGGTGGTCATATCGGCCTCCTTTCTGTCGGCTCATACTCAGATTGGCACGAATCGAATCTCACGGACGTGCGGCATCTTCAACTTAGCAAAAAGTCCCCCGGCAATCTATCGCCTGCCGGGGGACTTTTGCGGCGCGCGCCGGGTGAAACCGGCTCAGCCGCAGCGTATTAAAGATAGCCCGCAAGGGGGCGTGCGCGATGCCGCGCCTCATCCTTCTTCGTCGTCCTCCTCATCCAGGTGCGGACCTTTCACTAATCCGACCTTGATCGCGGCGTCGTACGTGCGCCGCACGTTTAGCTTGCGGCGGATATTCCGATAATGCGACTTGATGGTGTTGAGCGCGGTGCTGGTTTCCGCAGCGATTTCGCCCGATTGCTTGCCGGCCGCGACCAACTCCAGGATCGTCCGCTCGGTCGGTGTCAGCAATTGCAGCAGGCTATCCGATCGCGGGGCCATCAGGCCGCTCAGGTGGCTGTGATGGAGCGTCACGTAACCATGCAGCGCCTGCCGGATAGCGGCGACCAAATCCTGCGGAGCGATCCTTTCCTTGTCCAAAACCGCCAGCGCACCCGACAGATAAGCACGCTGTGTGTACGAAGGATTGGCGAAGTTTGTCAGCACCACCACCGGCAAGCCGGGCTTGATTTCGGCAATCGCCGCCATCGCGCGGAAGCCTTCCTCGTCCGATTTGCGCGGCGGCTGGGCCGCGCTGGCAGATTGCGACTCTTCCAGGCGCAGATCGAGTACCACCACGTCGGGTGAATGCTCGCGGACGAAGTCGATGGCATCTGCCGAGTTGACGGCATAGCCGACGTATTCCAGATCGGGAGCGTCGCGCAGAATGTTGCGCGTGCTCTCTAAAGCGTATAGCGAATCTTCGACGACGAATACTTTGTGGACTTTCTCGGTCATAGTGATCACACCGGTTCGCGTCGACTCGTAGAGGGACTGAGGAGAATGTGCAGAGGCAAATCGAGCGCCAGGCAGGTTCCCCGACCCGGCCCGGTCTCGATCGTCAGTAGACCGCCCAGCTTGGTCGCCCGTCGGCGCATATTATACAACCCGCGATGCGACGGGGCCTGATCGGGATCGAACCCTTGACCGTCATCCGTCACCGTCACCCGCAGGCCCGAATCGACTAATCCCATCGTCACGGAGATATGCGTGGCCTGCGCGTGCTGCACGGCATTGTTGACCGCCTGCATCAAGATGAAATTGATCTCCTGCACCATCCACCCGCGCACCGGCCGACGATCGTTCCGCGCTGCGGGCTGAATCTCGCACGTCACGCTCGAATCGACGCCGTACAGGTTGCGCGCGATAGCGGTCAGCACTTCGCTCATCGGCCGAGAGTAATCCGATTGATCCTTCAAGCGCCGCACCAGTTCGGAGGCCGTGCTCAGCGCGCGCTCGATCTCGGAGACCGCATGGCGGGCGTCGGGCTGCCCGACCAGCCACGAGGCTTCCGCCATTTGCTGGAGCTGGGTGCGAATCTGGTAGTTGATGATCTGCGACAATCCATCGTGCACATCGGCCAGCGCGTCTTGCCGGCCCGCCGATCGCGCCCGGGTGTGCAGATGGCAATTGAGCGCGGCGATGCCCCCTACGTCAAAGAAGGCGCGCGCCATTCCGCGAAATGCCTTGCCCAGCAGGCGGTCGCGACGATAGTTGACGAACATCACGCCAACCGGTGTGTTCCCGGCCCGCAGAGGCGTGGCAACCACCGAGCGCACCTGCTGCCGCACGCTGAAGACCGGCTCGGCGGTATCGGCGTGAACACTGTTCTGACCGGCCAGCCGCAAGACGTCGCTCGCATCCCGCGCGAAGATCGGCTCGGGGCATATGATCAGCCAGCGCAATATGCTGTCGGTGTGCAGGTGATGCCGCTGGTAATGCTCAGGGTCGCCGATGTCGCCGTTCCAATACGGGCCGTCCCACACGCCCTTCGTTGATTCGTAAAGATAGAGGATCGTACTGTCGGCTTTCAACACCTGGTTGGCCAGGGCTGCCAGCCGATCCATCATCGATCGGATGTCGCCCATCGAGAGGGTTTGTTGCATCGCCTGGCGAAGCGAGTGCTGAATTTCCATCTGCTGCGCTTCGGCCAGAACGAGCGCCAACTGATTGGCGAACAACTGCAGCAGGTCGATGTCCTCGCGCTCGAACGCCTGGCGGTGAGTGCTTTCGACATCCAGCACACCCAGCACGCGATCGCCCAACACGATCGGCGCGGCGCACTCGGATCGGACACCCGGCAGGCGATCGTGCGGCAGGAAGCGCCGCTCCGGGTCCTTGTCCACATCGTTGACCAATTGAGGCTGGCGCGTCTGCACCGCCCGGCCCGTGATGCCCTGGCCCACTGGATAGCGGAAGCCGATCAGGCCGTCGGGCGACACACCGGCCACGGCGACGATCTCCAGCGCGTTGTCGCTGAGCGCCACCGACTCTTCGTCGAATAACACGATCAGCACGTACTCGTACGAGCTGCGCCGCGCGATGCGCTTGACGGCCTCGCCGCACACCGCGTGCATCGATGCCTGATCGACGCCCACGTTGTTGAGCGTGGTCAGCGCATCGGTGAAGGCCCTCTCGCGCGCGGCGAGCGTCACCAGCGAGACGCGCAAAATGTACGAGAGGACGGCCAGCCACAACACATTCGCGGCAATCGACGGAAGAACCTCGCCCCATGAAATGATCGGCAGCAGTGGGATGAGTGTTGCGGCGGCCAGCGCGATGCTCCCCACAATCATCGCGATGAGCGTCATGCGCGTGTCGAGGTAGCGTGCTGCGGGCAGGCTGGCCAGAACGAGAATTAGCCACAAGCCGGCTGCCCGCGGATCGGTTTCGGGCTTGCTGGTGCTGTAAACCGCGAACAGGACGATCGACGAGAAGATCAGGTTCAAGACCACGCGCCAGGTTTGAACCTGAATCGACGAAGCGCGATCGACCCCGAGCATCTTGCCGATCACCGTGTAGATGCTATAGAAGACCACGATGACCAACACGGCAGGCGGAGCGTAGATCGATGACACCCACACTGCCGCCAGCGACAGGGCAGCCATCAAGATTTCGTATCTGTTGTGGATTTCCCGCCACTCGCGACGCGCCGTCGGCAGACGCGGGTTGACCAATCTCACGCCGGCAGGCATGTACGTCGAATCGGTGACCGAGATCAAAGTACGCCAGCGTGCCCGCAGGTTTTCGAGCATACTTACTCCTGACAAACCGACTTTGGCCTAACTTTAGCATACATTTCCGCAGAAATGAACGCCCGGCAAGCATGAAATCTGCGCCGGCCAGGAGTAATCCTTGTGCGAATCGCTCTCATCCTCGCGCATCCACCGGCCTCATGCCTGTCGACTTGAAAGCGCCGCTCACCTGGAGCATTTGTCTGATGTATCCGCTTCAGTCCGCTTGTCCGCTTCCAGTCCGTTGACAACCCACACTCGCGCACGATCCGACAGTCGGCATTGGACCGCCACCGGGCAGCCGCCGCACGGCACGCTGCACTCTGCGCTCAGGGACTTCACGCAACCCAGGCGCTCCAGGTGCTCGATCATCTGCGCGACGAGCGCAGGCGTCGTATGCAGCTCGCGTGCCATCTGAGCGACAGTCAGCACGCCGCCGCGTTTAAGCCGACTCAGCAACTCTTCAATCATCTAACCACCCAACTATCCAACCATCCAACTATCCAACTCCCAGCAGCCTCAGCACCTGATACGCCGCGATGCCCGTGCCAAACGAAATTCCCGCCAGAAGACCGACGCTGAACAGCGTCCACTTCCACGAGCGCGTCTCCTGCCGGATCGCTCCGACGGTCGCCACGCACGGGATGAACAGCATCTGCACGATCAGGTAACTCAGCGCCGCCGCAGGCGTGAGCACGGCGCTCAATCTCGCCGTCAGCCCGACTTGATCACCGCCCGCGCCCAGCAACACGCCGAGCGTCGCGATCGAGTTCTCCTTGGCGACGAATGACGCAAGCAACGCAACCATCACTTGCCAGCCCAGCCCCATCAACGCGCCGAGCGGCGCGATCAGCCGGCCCAGTCCACCCAGCAGCGAGGTCTCCACATTGCCGGTCGGGATAGCCGACAGCCCCCACACGATTACCGCCATCAGCAAGATCAGCGATCCGGCGTGCTTCACGAATGCCGTCGCGCGCTGCCACACCATCAAGCCGATCATCGGGACATGAGGCAAGTGATACTGTGGCAGCTCCAAGATGAACGTCGTGTTGCCGCCCTTCAGCACGAACCGGTTGATCGCGACGCCGGCCACAGCCATCGCCAGCAGGTTCAACAGCGCCAGGCTGAAAGCCACCGCTAACGCAGCCGATCCGAAGAACACGGGCGCCATGAACGCGACGACGGTCATGCGCGCGGTGCACGGCACGAGCGGCGCGAGCAGAATCGTCAGCAGGCGCGACTTGTCCGATTCGACCACGCGCGCGCCAACGACCGCCGGCACGTTGCAGCCCAACCCCAAAAACAGCGGCAGGAACGATTTGCCATGCAGCCCCATCAACCGCATGAAGCCGTCCATCAAATACGCGGCGCGCGCCATATACCCCACGTCTTCCAACAGCGCCATCCCGGCGAAGAAGATCAACAGGATCGGAAGGAACGTCAACACCATGCCCGCCCCGCCGATCACGCCGTCGACGATCAAACCGCGCAGCCAATGCGGCGCATGAACCAGCAGCGCCGAAGCCGCCTGCGACAGCCCGCCGATCACCGTCGCTTCGAGCCACTCCTGAATCGGCGCGCCGATGGCATACGTCAGCCCGAACAGCGCGGCGAGGATCACGGCTAACAATCCCAAACCGACGACCGGATGCACGCTGACGCGATCCAGCCGGGCGGTGAGCGTGCGCGATCCGTCTTGAGTGTGCGTGACGGCAGATCGCATCACCCGCGCGATCCACTCATAACGCGCGCCCGCGATCTGGATGGGCGCATCGGTGTGCGCGGCCAGCAGCGAATCCAGTGCGCCCCGATCTGCCGGCGGCAGCCGGCTCCACACCAGCGCGGCGATCACGGCATCCCCTTCGAGCACTTTCAGCGCTGCCCAATTCAACGGATATACGTCGGGCAATACCGGCGCAATCACGCGCTCGATCTCGGCGAGCGCGGCTTCCAACGAGGGGCACGGACTGGGGAAGTGCATCGGCGCGATGACGTTTCGCGCGGCTTCGATAGCCGCATCGACCAGCTCGCTCACGCCGAGGTTCTTCGTCGCTACCAGGGGGACGACCGGCACGCCGAGCGCCACGCTCAGCGCGCGCACATCGATCGACGTGCCGTGTCGCGCGGCGACGTCGAGCATGTTCAAGCCAACGACGAACGGCCAGCCCAGTTGCGCCAGTTCGGCCACCAGGTACAGGCTGCGCTCAAGTGTCGCCGCATCGACGATGGCGATGATGGCGTCGGGTTGCTCGGTCAGGATATATTCGCGCGCGATGCGCTCTTCGGGCGAGTTCACCGTCAGGCTGTACGTGCCCGGTAGGTCGACGATGTCGAGCGTGACCTCGCTACGGGTGTGCCTGCCGGTCTTCTGCTCGACGGTCTTGCCCGGCCAGTTGCCCACGTGCTGATGCAGGCCGGTCAGCGCATTGAACACCGTCGATTTTCCGACGTTGGGCTGCCCGGCCAGCGCGACGTGAATGCGTTCCGCCGCGTTGTGGGTGCGATCGAGCGTAGTGGTTCCGCCACAATGTGCGCAGGTGCTCATCAAACCACCCGGCGCGCACGAATCTTCCCTGCTTCACCACGCCCCACCGCGACACGCGCACTCGCCACGGCGACGATGAGCGGCGCGTAACTGTAGTTTTGGATGACATACACGGTCGCACCCGGCACGAAGCCGAACGCGGCCAGCCGCCCGTTGACCGTGCGCGTGTCTTTCAAAGCCAGGATTTCGGCACGACCACCATTAGGCACTTCGTTCAGACCGATTTCAATGCCAGCCTCGTCCATTCGGTAACTCCAAGATTGATTCACCACGAAGACACACGGGCACAAAGAATCTTGGTGCCTTGGCGTCTTCGTGGTTAGTGATCTCTGCAATCGGCGCACACGCCGTTCAGGCACAGGCAGGTGCGTGCCACCTCCACGCCGTGCTCTTCCTGCAATTGCCGGGCCAGCGCCTGAATGTGACGTGACTCGAACTCAATCACCTTGCCACATCTGGAGCAGGTGAAGTGATAATGTTCCGTCACCGGGAGCGGCTCGAACACTTCCCGGTGCGCTTCCTGGTCATAGTAGCGAGAGTCGATCAGGTTGTGGGCCTTCAGGAGCGACAGCGTCCTGTACACCGTCGAGGGGTTGATGCCCGGATCGCGCTTCCGCGCCCGCATCACGATGTCTTCGGCGCTCAAATGCTCGTGGCTGGCGTTGATGATCTCCAGGATAATCCGGCGCGGGCCGGTCATCCGCCCGCCTTGCGAGGCAATCACTTGTTCTGCCTGCTGAACGAGGTCGACCATGAGAGCACCTCTATTGCAATCGACTTGCAATTAGGATACTCCGAGGCGCACGACGGCGGGAGTGACAACCATCACGCAAGCACCGGGAAGATCGGCATACTCAAACAAAAAGCCGCCGGGGTTTCCAGCGGCTGCCAGCCATTGGCTATCGGCTATACGCGATAAGCGGCAATGATCAACGCGGCGAAAATCACCGTCGTCCCGACCTGCGCGAGCCCGATCCGCTGCGGCTTCGCACCGATAGCCGGTGTGCGCATCCCGCCGATGACCTGCACCACCATCGCCGCGAATGCCGCCGGCGTCAACGGCGGAACGATTTCGGCCAATGCCAGTCCACCTGCGAAGATCAAATTCGCCACAGCATACGTGATGGCGCGTCGGCCCATGCGCCAGCGCTCAGGCAGCGACGGCAGCGTATCGAGGCGGCGCTGCGCCAGCCGCAAATAGACATACACAATCGCTGCCGCCGATTGCAGCCAGCACAACACCCACAGCACTAGCGCCTTCGTGTCAAGCACACCGGTTGCGACATAGCACGCGGTCGGCGCGGCCAACGCCAGCATACCCGACCCGGCCAGCTCGATCGTCATTTGCCGCTCGGAACGCTCGCGGATCAACCACACCTGCCAGACCAGCATTGGCGCGATCGGGAGTACCACCAGCAATAACTGTATGTATCCCGACACGATCAGAATCCCACTGAAGATCGTCGCTAGCGTCGCGTAACCGGCAAACCAAAGCAACGCCGGCATCACATCGCTGCTCGACCGGCGGCCTGCGAGCGCCTTGACTAGAATCACCAGCGGCTGGCGCGACAGGAACACGAACAACTGCGCCAGCACCAGCACCAGCGTTGGCACATCGTTCCACCCTGCTACGCCGATACCGATCGCCAGCGGCCCCAGCCATAACGCCCAGGCACCATGCTCGGCTGGCAGCGTGTAAATCCTCTTCAACCAGCGCGAAGGGGTCTTCATCGATACCGCAGTCGCCATTCGATCATTCACGGAAAAATTTACCACAAAGACGCGAAGACACCAAGATAACTTCGTGCCCTGGTGTCTTTATGGTTTTCTGCTCCCGCCGGATGATTCACACCGCACTGCGCTGGGCGCAGCGCGGCGCACGTGTCCGGCGAGAGCAAGCGAGGCGGCGTGCGGCAATTGCCGAATGCTCTCAATTCACAGTGTCTTCGCGTCTTGGTGCCTTCGTGGTTATCAGATACTCGATCACGCGAAGAACCCAACCGCCAGCGTGCCCGGCCCGGCGTGGGTGGTGATCGACGCGCCGACGCTGTAGATGGGGACGTGCTCGAATCCCAGCGCGGCTTTCAGATCGGCGGCCAGCCGCTGCGCTTCGTCCAGGTCATCGGCGTGCATCACGCATACGTGTGCATCGGGCGAGCGCGGGCACTGTTCCGCGACCAACTGCTTCAGACGCTCCAGCGCGCGCTGATGTGTGCGCACTTTCTCCAGCGGCTCGACGTGGCCGTCCGTGAGTTGGAGGATCGGCTTGATTTGCAGCGCGCTGCCGATCAACGCCGCCGCGCCGCCGATGCGACCACCCTTTTGCAGATACTCCAGCGTGGCGACCAGGAAGTACGTCCGGCCACGTGGAATCAGGGCCTGGATGCGCTGAACGATCTCGTCGGCGGCTAGGCCCTGCTCGGCCCATTCGGCGGCCAGCATCACCAGCGTCGCCAGGTTGCCCGCGATCGTGCGCGTGTCGAGGATGCGGATATCGGCGTCGGGGAATGACTCTTCCTTCGCCGTCACCGCCGAGCGCACCGTGCCGCTGACATCGATCGAGGGATGAATCGAAAGGATCGTTCGCGCTCCGGCGAGTTGCCGGCGATACGCCTTGACCATCTCGCCGGGCGGAGGCGCGGCGGTCTTGGGGAGCGCCGCCGAGGCTTTCAGGCGGTGAATGAATTCCGCGTAGGACAAATCGACATCTTCCAGAAAACTCTCTTCGCCAAACAGGATCACTTGCGGGACGATGGCGACCTGGTGCGCCGTGGCGTACTCCTGCGGCAGAACGGCGGTCGTGTCGGTGACCACTCGGATTTCAGAGGATAATTCGGCCATGAGTCCTCACTTCTCGCGGCGAATGACAAAAGACCAATGACGAGTCGTCATTGGTCCTTCGTCTGTGTGACACAGGCTATTCGATTTTCTCGACGACGATGGTGCATTCGGTGACCAGCGCGGCGATCGCGCCGATGGCCGCCCACACGGGAGCCAGCGCGATGCCGATCACGCCCAGCGTCAGCGGAACCTCGATCAGCGTCTTGTCACCCTGCTTGATGATGATCCGGCGGATATTGCCTTCGTTGACCAGTCGCTTGATCTCGGTCAACAGCTTCTCACCGGAGATCTTGAACTCTTCCTTGCGGGTAGTTTCTTTCGGTTCGTCGCTCATCGTTGCGCTCCTTTGGCAGATTGCGAATACGGATTAGAACACATCAATCGACGCCGCGCCGGCATCGATCTCAAGGTCGGCGCGATTGGCGGCAGTATCGAAATCGGGCGTCTGGTAGGTGCTGTCGCCCCACTGGAAGCGGTTGCCGCGCACGTTCAGCGACGCCGCGCCCAGGTGCGAACGGATGCGCAGTGCCACGCCCTCCGGGACGCGGACGCGCACGGTGGCCGCGCCGGCCTTGATGCGACCCGTCACCTGCCCGCTGGCCGGCACAGTCAAATCGACGGTGCTGGCTCCGGTATCCAGACGGAAGTCGCGCACCTTCAAGTCGCGCAGGTCGATGTCGGCCTGGCTAGCGCCCGGCTTCACCTCCAGCGATAGCGGCACGTCGCGGTTGAGCGACATCTCCCAGTGCCAACCGCCACCCCAGTTCCACGGCCACCAGAACATCCAGCCGTGCTCCTGGCGCAAGCGCACATCGAGGCGATCACCTTCGCGCCGCACCGACTGTATCAATTCGCCGTCGAAGGCATTGGCGGCCAGCGTCATCGGATCGGCCGACGAGTTGATGCGCAGCCGACCTGCACCCTGGTGGACGACGACACGCGCCTCGCGCGCGCCATCGATTGGGATCGACAGCGATCGGGTTTCGGACGAGCTGGGCCGGATAAAGTTGCCCAACAGCAGCGAGCCGCCGAGCACGATCAGCAACACCGGCCAGATCACGTTCCAGCTGACATTCAACACGCCTGCGTTTCGGAGCAAGAAGATCACGCCGAGCACAATCAAAACCAGCGCCCAAAATATGGCTCCGCTTCGATAACTCATGGATGAACCTCCGGCGAAGTTTCTGGCTAGATCGACGCGAGCAGTGTACACCCCCTTACGGCGATTGTGTACCGTCTCCCGACCGAACTTTCTCGGTCGATAGGCCGAGTCACCTTTACCGGCCTTTCACCACGTACTTCAGCCCACGCGGCCCGACGTATGCCGACAAGGGTCGAATCAGCCGATTGTTCGCCAATTGCTCCAGAATGTGCGCCGTCCAACCGCCAACGCGCCCCGCCGCGAACATCGACGAGAACTGGTCGGGCCGCAGGCCGATGCTCTGCAGCACCAGCGCGGTGTAAAACTCCACATTGGTCTTGATCTGCCGGCCCGGTTTTTCCTCTTCCAGCACACGCAGGACGATCCGCTCGACCTGCGTTGCCATGTCGTACAGCGCCTTGTCGCCTCCGCCTGCTTCGATCATCTCGCGCGCGGCGCGGCTCAAGACCTCGGCGCGCGGATCGCGCACCCGGTAGACGCGATGCCCGAAGCCCATGATTCGCCGGCCCTGCGCGAGTTCATTACGAACCCACTGCTCAGCCCGATCGACTGTCTGGATGCCCAACAGCATGTCCAGCACGGGGCCGGGCGCGCCGCCGTGCGCCGGCCCCTTCAGCGCGCCGATCGCGCCGGTCACCGCCGAAACCATATCCGACTGCGTCGAGGCAATCACGCGCGCGGTGAAGGTGCTGGCGTTCATGCCGTGATCGATCACCGTCGCCCAGTAGGTGTCGAGCGCGCGGGCAGCGTGTGGATCGGGTTCCTTGCCGTGGAGCATGTACAGGAAGTTCGCCGCCGAGGGCAAGTCGGTGCGCGGGCCGACCGGATCGAGTCCGCGCCGGGCACGATCGTGCGCGGCGATGATCGTCGGGACACGCGCAGTAAGCGTCTTGGCGCGGCGCAGGTTGCCCGCCATCGACTCGTCTTTGGGATTGGGATCGTCCAACGAAAGCGCCGCCACGGACATGCGTAGAGCGTCCATCGGCGGCGCGTCTTTGGCTGCCTTGATAATCGTCAGTACCAGCGGCGGCAACGTCCGTAGCGCAGCCATCTCCTGTCGTAGTGCGTCGAGCTGCGCTTGCGTCGGCAGATCGGCTTTGCCGTCCATCGCCAGATGCCACAACACGTGACACACTTCTTCGAACGTCGCCCGTCCGGCCAGCTCCTCCACCGCATAGCCGCCGATGATCAACTCGCCGGCTTCTCCATCGACATGGCTGATACGTGTATCCGCAGCGACGATACCTTCCAGACCTTTCACTGTAGCGGGTAGGGGTGCAGTTGTCATCACACTTCCTCATAAAGAACCAGCCGGCGTGCGTGCGCGCGCAGCCAGCCGGGCTAAAGTGGGTTCGCGGGAAGTATACCAAACGCCGATCGAATTGTCGAACAGAATTCAACGCGGTCTATACTGCGCGCAGTCACAAGTTACGCTTTTTGCCGCTCAAAGCCCGCGTCCCCGCGGGCGTCTATCCTGATCGACCGCGAGGACGCGGTCGGTGAACAAAACCGCAGATTGCTCCCGCGTCGAGTCTATTTTCGCAGCGTGGCGATCAGGCGCTTGGGGTTGAGGAGCAGGTCGAGCGCGTCGGCGATGCCGACCACGACCACGTCTGCCTCGGCAAGCGCTTCGCGCGATGCGCCTTCGCGCCCGATGATTGCGATCGACAACGCCGCCGCCTTCAGCATCCCTGCATCGTTCGATCCATTCCCGATCGCCGCCACGCTCGCTGCGCCCAACCGCTCGACGAATTCGGCTTTCTGCGCGCGCTCGTCGCCGGGCGTCAGGCGATGCGCTCTCAGGCCGAGCAGCGCGTCGATCGCCGCCTGGCCGCCGTGCGTGTCCGCCGTCAGTAGATGAATCGCCAACCGATCGCGGAGCGCCGCCAGCCGATCGGCCACCCCATCGATCAAATGGCCGTCCACAGCCAGCGTCCCGTTCACGTCCAAAACCGCGTATGCCAGCATGAGCCGGCCCCGCCCTGGAATCTCGATCTCGATCATTGGCCTGCCTCCCGTGAGAACTGGCCGTATTATACAGAACTGGACAAGGATGAAATCATTTGTTCGATTTGGGTCTTGACTTAGAACTAATGTTCCCCTATAATGCAGCCACGACTTGGGAAATCGGTTGGGATACTTGGGATTTCCGGGGAGGTTGGTCACATGGCCCTGTCCAAACGCCAGCAAGCGATTGTCGAATTCATTCAGCGCTTCACACGCGAGCGCCACTACCCGCCGACGATCCGCGAGATCGGGCAAGAGGTCGGCATATCTTCGACCTCGGTCGTGAATTACAACCTGAACATCTTAGAGCGCGAGGGCTTGATCGCGCGCGACCGAGAGGTTTCGCGTGGGATCAAGTTGGCCGGCGCGGCGGCGCAGGCATTCGATCCGCGCTTGATGGTGAGCATTCCGCTCCTGGGGCGCATCGCCGCAGGCGCGCCGATACCGGTTCCCTCATCCGATTTCCGGGTGATGGGCGAGGAAACTATCGAGCTGACGCGCGGTCTGTTGCCTGGGGACATGACGGGCATTTACGCGCTCCAGGTGCGCGGCACGTCGATGGTCGACGCGATGATCGGCGACGGCGACATCGTGGTGATGAAGCACCAGCAGACGGCGCAGAACGGCGAACTGGTCGCCGCGTGGCTCCGCGATAAGGAAGAGACCACGCTCAAGCGCTTTTTCTTGGAGAACGGGCGCGTCCGCCTCCAGCCGGAGAACCCGACGATGAAGCCGATCTATGCCGACCCGACCAATGTCGATGTTCAAGGCAAGGTGGTGTTGGTCATCCGACGGACGGCGTGAGCGGATAAAACCGTCAACGGACACTCAACGGACAAACGGATAGGAACGGAGGGCATCCGTTCTTAATCCGTTTGTCCGTTTTACCATCCGGTGATGGCCCCATCCGTTACTTTTTTCTCTCAGCGGCGACTTCTTCAGGTAGACAGTGGCAAATTCGGATTCTGAACTTCATCCAATGGCAACTTCTTCACTCTTGCGATCTCACCCCGTGGCGACCCGTTTGCAGGTCGCGGTCAACTGGCGGCTCGTAGCCCAGGCCGTGATCTTGTTTGCGCTCTTCGCCGGACTGTGCGCGATCGCCCAGTTCGCTACGCCGGGCATCGCCGACAACGACGGCTACTACCACATCAAGATGGGCCAGTTGATGCGCGAGCAGGGACTGAAGCCGCCGTTCGTGTGGCTGCCGCTGAGCATCCTGAGCCGCGAGACATTCTACGACCACCACATGCTCTATCACGTTTACCTGTCGCTATTCGTGGGGGACGGCACGCCAGAGGCGCTCACGCTCGGTGCGAAGATCGCCGCCATGATCACGCCCGCGCTGGCCTTCGTCGCGATCTGGTGGATGCTGCGCGGGCAGGGCGTGCGTTGGGCGTCGATCTGGAGCGCGGGCCTGTTCGCCATGTCGCAGGCTTTTCTGTATCGCATGAGCATGCCGCGCGCGCAATCCGCCTCGCTGCTGATGCTGGCACTCGGTCTGCACTGGATGCTCCAGCGGCGCTTCCGCCTGCTGATCCCGCTCGGCTTCGTGTACGTGTGGGCCTACAATGCCTTCCCGCTGCTCGTCGCGCTGGGCGGCATCTACATGCTGGCCGTGTTTCTCACTGAGCGGCGCATCGAGTGGCAGGTGCTGGCGTATCCGGCGCTCGGCATCGGCCTGGGGTTGATCATCAATCCTTATTTCCCGCAGAACCTCACGTTCATTCTGAATCACCTCGCGCCGAAGATTGGCGAATCGGAGACGGCGGTGGGCAACGAATGGTATCCCTACCAGACGTGGACCCTGGTCGAGAACTCCGGCTTCTCGCTGGCGGCGTTCCTGCTGGGTGCGCTGGCGATCGGCTGGCGCGGCAAGCGCATCGACCGCCCGACGCTGACTGCACTGCTGGCGGCCATCGCCTTCGGCTTTCTGCTGTTCAAGTCGCGCCGCTTCGTCGAGTATTACCCGGCCTTCGCGCTGATCTTCGCCGCGATCAGCATTGCACCGATCCTGGAAGGCTGGATCGCGCACCGCGCGCATTGGCAGCGGCGGCTGCCCATCGTGATGATCGCCGCGCTGATTCTCCCGCTGGGCATCACGCTGGCGCAGGCGCGCCAGGCGATGGCGACCTCGAAGCCGCCTGACCTGTACGCCGCCGCGTCGAAGTGGCTGGTGGGTCACACCTCGCCCGGCAGCCTGGTCTTTCAAACCGATTGGGACGATTTCACCCGATTGTTCTTCTATAACACCTCCAACCTTTACACGATCGGTCTCGATCCAACCTACATGGAGTTGTACGACGCCGACCTCTACAAAGAATGGGTGGACATCACGCAGGGCAAGGTTGACGAGCCGAGCGCGGTCATCCGTGAGCGCTTCGGCGGCGAATACGTCCTATCGGACCTGAACCACGGCGCGTTTCTGCGAATTGCCAAAGACGACCCCGGCCTGAAAGAGGTGTATCGCGACACATACGCGGCGATCTTCGAAGTGGCGCACTGATCGCATCTGACTCGATTTCGCATGGCTGGAGACCCGGTTTTGTTAGAAAGCCGGGGTTGCTTTTGGATAGTCCTTGCCATCATTTTCTTACCGTGGGAGGCCGTTACTTTTCTGCATCTTGAACGGTATTATGGATGCCACTGCTGTGAGTGGTGGCATAGGGTTGATCATATCTGAGAGTCAGCGAACAACATTCCAGCCCTGCAATTCGATAGGAGTCGCCAGCGTGAATTCCCCTTTTTCAGATAATTCAGGCGCTACCCATGTGCGCATCCTGGTTGCCGCCGACGATTTTGACTTGCGTCGGCTTCTGACGGATGGACTTCGGCAGCAAGGCTGCGAAGTCATCGAAGCGGCGGACGGCCACCAGACACTGGCGCGCGCAATCGACTCTGCCCCGTCGGTCATCTTGCTAGACGCGATAATGCCGGGCATGGACGGATTCGATGCCTGCCGCCGGCTCAAGAGCAACGAGCGCACCAGTGCGGTACCGATCATTTTTGTCTCGGCGAGAAACGATCCGAGGAGCCGCGAAGAAGAACTGAGGCTCGGCGCGGACAGTTACCTCGCCAAGCCGTTTCGCCTGGCAACGCTTATCCAGCATGTCCGAATGGCGATTCAGCGCCAGGCCATACGCCAGCTGTTTGATTCCGTCGCCTAGCAGCCTGTCGGAGAGAAAGATGTGATAGCGGTCTAAGCCAACACTGGGCCAGGAA
>DATBWU010000048.1:0-5955 GCA_036514635.1 Anaerolineae bacterium
CCGCCGCTCTTCGCCCAATTCGACACTGAATCGCCTGCGGCGAGAATCGCCTGAATGCCGAGCGCGGTCGAGTTGGCATCGGTGTCGGTGCCGAAGGCCGATGGCACCTGATATGTCCAGCCCGCGTCTGCGTTCTGCACACGGCGGAAGTAATCCAGCGCGCGTCCGGTATCGTCTTTGCGACCTACGGCGATGAGCGCCTGCGTGGCGAGCGCAGTCGTGTTGCTGTCCGCCGCGCCCGCGATCGTCTCGCCGGTGAAGGCCCAGCCGCCCTCCACCGTCTGCGCGTTGAGCAGCGCCGTCACGGCGGCGTCGGGAACCGGCTCGCCGGCGTTGCTCAGCGCCAGAATCGCCAGCGCCTGATCGAACATCGAGTGGAGGGGCGAGTCTCCGACTCGCCCGTACAATCCGGTGGATGCGTTGAACTGATCGCCGAGATTCGAGATCAGATCGCGTCCGCCGAAGTCGCGCGGATTCTGCCCGGTGGCGACGAGCGCGAGAATCGTCTTGGCGATCTCGCCGGGCAATTTGATCAGGTCCGCGCTCGCCTGGGCGCGCAGATAATCGATCGGCGATACGCCGCCTTTCGTCCACGTCGATGCATCCTGCCCGCTCGACGTGATTGCCAGGATCGCATCGGCGGTCGAGCCGGCGCCGCTGCCCGGCCCAAACCCGCTGCCGAACCCGCCATCGTCGTTCTGCTGCGTCTTCAGCCAGGCCAACGCTTTGTCGGCGGCGTCCGTCGGCGAAACGGCCACAGCGCTGCCGGTGAAAGCCAGAGCGCCGACTACGACGATTAAAATCAGCATCGAGACCTTGCCGTGTTTCATGTCAGTCTCCAGAAGAAATCAGGTATCTCATTCAAGCGATGGAGAACCACGTCCCCGGCGATCGTCCAGCGCCACGACCGGCGGGGGAAACAAAAATCCTCCCTCGTCAATCGCTGCGAAGGAGGACCGTGCAAATCATCCTCATATCACACCCTCCTTTCCGCGAAGGCACAGTGTTGCGGGGTCGGCGAAGGTGGGTATCCTGGCTCAACCACTGATCAGTGATCACTGATTTAGTGATCAGTGGCTCTACAGTTGCGGGACAGCGCCGGACTTCGACTTGTGATCGTCACCGGCTTCCCCATCATGCCCTGGCATCCGGGCCTTGGGCGCCTCCGCCGCCGATATTCAGTTGTCAATCACGCGCCGAATATAGCGCATGTGCGGCTGGTTGTCAATCGCGCTGCGCTCCACAACCGCGAAGATCCTTGAACACAGATTGAGATCTGAATTTCGATCCGTGAAAATCCGCGTTCATCCGCGTCCAATAAATCTGGTTTCGGCTGGAGACCGCGTTGTGATCCAGTTGGGGGATTCGTCGCTTCGTTCGCTCGTGGTATAATGACCGCCGAAATCTCTGTTTCGCTTTTGCTTCGCTCACTTCTCCGTTCGGGCTGAGTGACCAGTTCGCTAGGACCGAGGTCGCCGGGATGTCTTTCGTGCATCTCCACGTTCACAGTGAATACTCGCTGCTCGACGGCCTCAGCCATCCGAGTCAAATCGCCCAGCGCGCCAAAGAGTTGAATCAGCCCGCCGTCGCGCTGACCGATCACGGCGTGATGTACGGCGCGATCGACTTCTACAACGCGGCGAAGAAAATCGGGGTCAAGCCGATCCTCGGCCTGGAAGGCTACCTGGCCCGCCGCGCGCGCCACGATCGCGATCCGCAGAAAGACAAATCGCCGCACCACATCCTCCTGCTGGCGCAGAACGACGCCGGCTACAAGAACCTGCTGCAACTCGCGACGATTGCGCAACTGGAAGGCTTCTACTATCGCCCACGCATCGACCGCGAGGTGCTGGAGCACTTCTCGCCGGGATTGATCCTCACCACCGGCTGCGGGTCCGCCGAGATTCCGCGCCTGTTGTTCGATGGGCAGGTCGAGAAAGCGCGCGAGGCGATGGCCTGGTACGTCGACGTCTTCGGGCGCGATCGCTTCTTCATCGAGCTGCAACTGCACGACGGCATCCCACAACTCGTGGATCTGAATCGACAACTGCTGGCGTTGGGCAAGGAGTTCGGCCTGCGGCCCATCGCCACCAACGACGTGCATTACCTGCGGCCCGAAAATGCGCACGCGCAGGACGTGCTGTTGTGCATCGGCACCGGCTCGCTCGTCACCGAGTCGAACCGAATGAAGATGTCCGACACTTCGTACTACCTCAAGAGCAGTGAGGAGATGGCCGCGCTGTTCGGCGAGATTCCCGAAGCGCTGGCGAACACGCTGCTCATCGCCGAGATGTGCGACGTCGATCTCGGCTTCAAGGGGTATCACCTGCCGGCGTTCCCACTGCCCGAAGGCTACACGCCGGAAACGTACCTGCGCGAAGTGTGCGAGAAAGGCCTGGTTCAACGCTACGGCGAACGCGCAGGCGATCCGGCGATCCGCAAGCGGTTGGATTACGAACTGAGCGTGATCCACCAGATGGGTTTCGACACGTACTTCTTGATCGTCAGCGACCTGACGCGCCACGCGCGCGAAAACGGCATCTGGTGGAACGTGCGCGGCTCGGCGGCGGGCAGCATCGTCGCGTACACGGCGGACATCACGCTGATCGATCCGCTGAAGCACGGCCTGATCTTCGAGCGCTTCCTCAATCCGGGCCGCATCAGCATGCCGGACATCGATCTGGACTTCCCGGACGACCGGCGCGGCGAGATGATCGAGTATGCCGTGCAGAAGTACGGGCGCGACAAAGTGGCGCAGATCATCACCTTCGGCACGCTCGGCGCGCGCGCGGCGATCCGCGACGTGGGCCGCGCATTCGACGTGCCGCTGGGCGACGTCGATCGCGTCGCCAAGATGGTGCCGGCCATCCCCGGCAAGCCGATCACGATCCGCGACGCGATCGAGCAGGTTCCCGAACTGAAGGAAGCCTACGCATCGACCGAGTACATCCACGCACTGCTCGACACGGCGATGGAGGTCGAGGGCACGGCGCGCAACGTCGGCACGCACGCGGCCGGCGTGATCATTTCCGACAAGCCGCTGGTCGAGTATATGCCGCTGCACCGTCCCACCAAGAGCGACGACTCGTCCTCGCTGGAAGCGATCACGCAGTTCGAAATGGGCGTGTGCGAAGCCATCGGTCTGCTCAAGGTCGATTTCCTCGGCCTGTCGACGCTGACGGTCATGCGCCAGGCGTGCGATCTGATCGAACGTCGGCACGCTATCCACTGGACGCTGGACACGATCCCGATCGACGATCCGGCGGCGTTCGAGCTGATGTCGCGCGGCGACGTGCTGGGCCTGTTCCAGGTGGAAGGCGAAGGCATGCGCCGCGTGCTGACCGACATGAAGCCGACGAAGTTCGAGCACATCGTGGCGGCCATCTCGCTCTTTCGCCCCGGCCCAATCGAATACATCCCGACTTACATCCGGCGCATGCATGGCGAGGAGCCGGTCGAATACAAGCATCCCCGACTTGAGCCAATCCTGGCTGACACTTACGCGATCATCATTTATCAGGAGCAAATAATCCAGATCGCCGTGCAACTGGCCGGCTATTCGCCCGGCGAGGCCGACGAGATCCGCAAAGCGGTCGGCAAAAAAATCAGAGAGAAGATCGATGCACACCGCGCCAAGTTCGTGAAGGGTGCGGTGGCAAACGGCATCGACCGGCCCACGGCCGAAGCCATTTACGGCGACATCGAGTTTTTCGCACGCTACGGTTTCAACCGGGCGCACGCCGCCGATTACGCGGTGATCACCTGCCAGACCGCGTTCCTCAAGGCGCACTACCCGGTCGAATACATGACCGCGCTGCTGACGGTGGAGCGCAACAACACGGAGAAAGTCGGCCTGCTGATCGCCGAAGCGCGGCGCATGGGCATCGAGGTACTTCCGCCGGACGTGACGCACAGCCAGCTAGACTTTGCGATCGAAAGCGTGGGCAACCGCGAGGCCATTCGCTTCGGCCTGGGCGCGGTGAAGAACGTGGGCGAAGGCCCGGTGCGCGTGATCATCGAGGCGCGCGAAAAAGGCGGGGCCTTGCGCAGCCTGGACGATTTCTGCCCGCGCGTCGATCTGCGCCAGGTGAACCGGCGCGCGCTCGAGGCGCTGATCAAAGTCGGCGCGCTCGAAGCGTTCGGCAACCGCGCGCAGCTCCTCGCGTCGATCGACAAGATGCTGGGCGCGAGCAACGCGGCGCACCGTGCACAAGACGTGGGGCAAATGTCGCTGTTCGGTGCGGCGAGCGGCGCGAGCCTGTCCACGCTGGGCGCACTGCCCGCCATCGATGAAGCGCCGCTGCGCGAGCGGCTGGAGTGGGAAAAGGAACTGATCGGCGTGTACATCTCCGAGCACCCGGTCGCCCGCGCGCTGGCGCAGTCGCGCGATGCCGTGACACACTTGACCAGCGAGATCACGGAAGACTTGCACGATCAGAAAGTGGCCGTGCTCGGCCTGGTGGCGGCGTACCGCACGACGCAGACTAAGAAGGGCGATCAGATGGCCTTCGTTACACTGGAGGACATCCAGGGCACTATCGACGTGGTCGTCTTTCCGAAGCCGTGGAAGCAAGCGCGCGACCTGTGGCAGCGCGACAAAATCGTGATCGTGCGCGGCAAGGTCGATGCACGCGGCCGTAAGCCGTCGATCATCTGCGACAGCGTGACCGATAATCTCCACGTGGTGCAGCCGGTGGATGAGGCAGGCGGCAAGAGGCGGGCAGAAGTCCGCCCGCTGCCAACGGCTGTGCCGGCAAAGCCCACACCTGCCGCACCGGTCATCACCCGGCCGGCGACGCCGCCTGAACCGGCCGAGACGGCGAATGATCGAAGCGCATCTGCGCCGGTAGCGACCCAGATCGCCGAGCCGCCTGTCGCGTATTCGACGCCGTCGCCCGAACCGGCGCGCGCCGTTGCAACGGGGCCGGTTTCAGCGCCCACCCAACCGGGCGAAAAAGCCGCGCCCAACGGCGATCGGGCCACGCGCCCGAACGGATCGCGCACCCTGCGCGTGACGATCCAGCGCACCGACGACGGTCGCACCGACGCCCGGCGCGTCGGCGATGTGCATCGCCTGTTGCGCAGTTATTCCGGCCCGGATCGCTTCGTGTTCTATGTCGCTGGCGGGCGCAACGGCAACTACGAGCTTGATTTTCCGAACGACACCACGCTGATCTGCGATGAACTGCTGGGTCGCCTGCGCAACCTGCTCGGTGCGCAGGCGGTCCAATTGATGGAATGACGACGAGGTGTATTCATGGAAGCGACACTGACTGCCATTGAAACGACGGGCCGTATTGACGAGCATCGCCAACTGAAACTCGACGAGCCGTTGCCGGTGGCAGGCCCCATGCGTGTCCGCGTGATTGTCCTATATCCACTTGCAGATGAGCCGGATGAGCGCGAGTGGCTGCGCGCGGCGGCGCGCAATCCAGCATTCGAGTCGCTGAGGGAGGCTGCGGAAGACATTTACTCAGTAACAGACGGGAAGCCCTTCCATCATCCTTCGTGAACTTGGCACGCTGTCGCTCCAGATACAGCCTCAAGTCGATCAACGACTCCGAAAGCTCTTCAATCTGTCGTAGCGACAGAGCCGATTGGGTGTTATGAAATCCGTGGAACGTGTCCGCGCTGCGCTCCTTGCTTCCGGCGTGGGGGACGTGATTATTCAATTGCCCGGCAGCGCGCGCACCGCGCAACTAGCCGCCGAGGCATTGACCCGGCACCTCGGCGTCGAAGTCCCCGTCGGCGCGATCGTCAAATCGCTGGTCTTCGTGGTCGATGGGCAGCCGGTGTTGGTGCTGGTCGCCGGGGATCGGCGCGGGGACCCGCATAAGATCGCGTCGCGGGCTGGCGCGTCCGCAGCCCAGATCGCCGACGCCGAAACGGTGCGATCGGCGACCGGCTTCGCCCTCGGCGGGGTTCCACCGCTTGGGCAGCCCGACGGCCTGCCGG
>DATBWU010000049.1:0-27477 GCA_036514635.1 Anaerolineae bacterium
ATTGTTGTGCCTGTGCCACAGAACGGATCCAGAACCTGTTGGTCACCGCCAATGCCGAATCTTTCCAGATAATTGCGAACTAGATGAGGAGGGAACGACAAAACGAATCGATACCAGTCGTGGACCGGACGATCTAAGAGAGTGATTTGGTTGGTCTTGTCGTGAAGGGTGGGCGCTAATGCTGCCATACTTGTCCGTTAAGACCGTGCCGCAGTATCCGATGATTGCACGCATCCTGAATGCTCGCCGACCGCGCGGCTGCTTGCGCCCCGCTCCGCGGGGGCGGCCCGCGAGGACGCGGGCCTGGAGCACTTGCGGATAATCACTAGCACAGGATCGGTTGCGTGTCGCGCCTAAACCACTTATGAATAACAAGCGCGCTACGACAATTGTAACACACGATGAGCCGGTTTTGCAGGAAAAGCAGGCTCTCCCGACTTTGGTGTGAAGTGAACCGCGAAGATGTGAAGGACGCCAAGTCCTATCAATGCTTTGCGCTCTTGGCGTCTTTGCGGTAAGGTTTCTCGCGTTAAACCCGGAAGAGCCTGCCGAGTTAACCATCCAGCCGCTTCAGCAGCTCGAGGACGAACTCTTCTGTGCATTCGATCGCCTGCGGGTTGATCCGGTCAAACGTGTCGGTGACTTGATGCCAGTCGGGAATGGCGCCGCCGGGCGTGAGGCCGACGAAGGATAACGAAGGAACCCGGTTGACCATGAGGCACGTCGCGTCGGTGTGAAGCGCGGTGTAAGGCAGGGCGTAGGCATTGAAGTCGGGCCGATCCGCTTTGATTTTCTCTGCAAGGTCGAACAGTTCGGGCGAGGGCTTGTATGGGATGACCATCCCTTCGACGCGAGTGTAACATACGCCCACACCTTTGCCGCCGACATTGTCAATGCTGACGCCGAGCAGGCCGGGCAGTTCGGTGCGATGTCGCTTGACGAAAGCCTGCACACCTTGCGAGCCGACCTCCTCGCAGCCGGAACACGTAGCCCACACTTCGATGTTCTGCAGCGGCGTATGCGCCAGCCGTTCGGCCAGGCTGAGGACGATCGACGCGCCGCTGCCGTTGTCGTTCGCGCCGTGCGTGTACGGCGTCGTGTCGGGCTGCCACGTCAGCGCCAGCACGATCAGATCAATCGGGATGAAGACGAGCGCGATCCAGCGCGCGGCGCTCAGATCGAACAACGCCGACGCGAGATAAAAGACCGAGGCGAGAGCGAATGAGGCGATGCCGATCGTCGTCATCGCCCGAAAGAAGGCCAGCCGGCCCGGCGAGGTGAACACCCACGGCGTGCGGTGCGTGTCGATGTGGCCGACGATCAACACACGCCGCCGGGCGCTGTTTGCGGCAGGAATGCGCGCCCACACGTTCTGGCTGCGACCCTTCGGCATCAGCGCGCGCAGCGGATTCGGCTGGAAGTACATTTCCATGAACACCGACGCGACGGTGAGTGTCATTAACAGGCCCGCGATCAGCGCCCCGGCCTGGCCGCCGAACCCGAACACGGCAACAGCGACCAGGCTCGCCGTGGCCGCGACCGAAAAGGGCCGCCAGCCGGTCGTGGGCGAAGTGAACTCCTCCCGGCGAGCCTCCAACCCCAGCGACTCGAAGTGGCGCTTCGCGTACTCGGCGGCCTGGCGCTCCTGCGGCGTCGTCGATCCACGCGGGCCGATTTCAACAGACAAATGCTTCAGGTGAGTCATCGCGTGGCTAGGCATAGGCGTGTCTTTTCTGTCGTGGAATGAACTGCATAAACCGCGAAGTCGCAAAGAGCGCGAAGGCTTTAGTTTTCTTCGCGTCCTTGGCGCCTTCGCGGTTCAGAGCGGCATTTCCAGTTCGATCTCGTCTCGAATGGGGATGCCGTCGAAACCGATAAGTGGAATGGACGGTTTCAGATTGCGAGACTCGACGATGGCGTCCCGGTGCAGCGCCGCCAGCACGAAGCCGCGCTTTTGATAGAAGCGCAGCGCGTGCAGGTTGTCGTTCGTCGTGATCAGCCACAGGCGATGACACCCGGCTCGCCGGGCGACACCCTGCACGGCGTCGATCAAGGCCGACCCGATTCCGATGCCCTCGGCCAGGCTATCAATCGCGACAATCTCGCACTGCCCATCGGCGATGTGATACGTGATCAACCCGACCGGCTGATCGTCCCGCAGTGCAACGAAACCCGGATAGCGATCGGCGCGATGCACCTGCCCGCGCGAGACGACGATTGTCGCGCCCCAGTGCTCTTCGAGAAACTGCGCCGCCCACCCGCGATCATCCTCTTGCAAAGGGCGAACATCAAAAGCCATTCATTCCTCATTCTGCATTCATCATTCCACATTCTTACGGCGTCCACGCCAATCGTTCGTTCAACCAATTCGGATTCGACGGGCCAAGCTCAATCGCTTTCGTCAGTTCCGTCCCGTCGAACTTGATCGTATAGATCGCCCACGCACCATCGCGGTTCGAAGCGAAGGCGATGTGTGTGCCGTCGGGCGACCACGCCGGCGTGGCGTCATCGCCCGGCGAGTCAACCACTTGCACGACACCGCCCGCCGTGTTGACAAAGTAGATGTCCCAGTCGCCGTCGGCATCGGAATAGTACGCGACATTGAAGCCGTCTGGCGACCACGAGGCGGGCGTGTCGTTGATCGACGCGGTCAGCCGCGCGGGCGGATTCGGATCGTCGGGATTGTCGATCGTGATACCACACCCGGCGCTGTCGCATCCCGTGTAAGCCAGCACGCCGGTCGGCCCCCACACCGGATATTTGCCCGATCCCAGGTCGATCGCCGGTGCACTTCCATCGAGCCGGGCGATCATGATTCTGAAATTCCCGGCGGGGTCGAGTTGAGTATAGGCCACACGAGTTCCATCGGGCGACCACGTCGGCCAGGCCGTGCCTGCCGGCGCAACGAGTGACGCCCGCCCGGTCGAGAGATCGATCACGTAAATGCCTGCGCCGAGGACACGATATGCCAGCGACGGCCCGTTGGGTTGCCAGGCGGGCTGCCCGCCCGTGGCCGCCGCAAAGGGGCTTCTGCCGGGGCTGATCGCATAGATCGTGTATGTGCCGGTCGCGTCGTCGTAGACCGGATAGGCGAGCCGCCCAACGCTGATGCCCGGCACCACGACCGGCGTGCCGCTGATCGGCAGTGTCCCGGTGAGCGGAACCGGCGTCGCCGACGCGCAGCCCGCCGTGGAGCCGTCGAGTTTGCTCTGCACCTCCGGATCGGGCCGCAGCGCGAGAGCCGCCTGATACAGCGACGGCGCGGGGCAGAAGTCGCCGCGCGCCGTGTACGAATCGGCATACAGCACGTGCGCCGTCACGTAACGCTCGAACGTGTCTTTGTAGCCGGGCGCGATCGCATACAACTCGCCGAAGCGCTCGATCGCGCGATCCCAATTTACGTTCCAGTAACCGCGTGCGGCGAGGTACATCTTGGCATACTCGACCTGCGTCGAAGTCTGGATGTCGAGCGGGCGCAGCGCGGCGGCCTGCTCCAGGTAGTACAGGCCTTCCTCAAGCCGATCCTGGTTCAGCAATTGCAGGCCGTAAGTGTACGCAGCCTCGAACAACATGTCCTCGACGGTGTTCTTCTCGAATGCCGGATCGAGCCTGTGCACCTGTGTCAAGCGCGCAACGGCGTTTTCCCAGTCCTTCGTGTCGTACGCTTTCTTCGCTTCGTCGAAGACCTGGCGGATGGCGTCGGCGAGCGATGTGGTCGCCGTCGGCTTCACGCGCTGCGCATCGGCAATCCGCTGGCGAACTTCCTGAAGCTGTTGGGCCGCATCGGGATAATCGGGATTGAGGCGCAGCACGTAGGCGAAGTCGACCTCGGCCAGCGCCAGCCGTCCAGCCTGTAGATCTTCCTGCCCCTTCTGAAAGAACTGCGCGGCTTCCTGCGCCTGCCGATCCGCGCGATCGCTCAGCCCGGCTCGATAACCGAAGAAGCCCGATGCCAGCAAGATCGACAGCAACACGCAGGCGAACGCTGCGAAGATGGCGATCGCCACGCCGATGCGGCGGACGCCGGTCGAGCTTCGTGACATGGGTTGTGTTTGGGCGAGGGGTGAGGAGGGGCGAGCGACGCGCTGGAGTGTGCCGCAGTTGGGGCACAGGCGCACATTCAGCGGCAGCGCCGCGCCGCACGATTGACATTTCATGCCGGGTTTGCCGTTCGATGCGAGATGAGGACAGGGCGATTATAGTCGTTGACTGTGTTCGTGTCCAGCACGGTCTTCTGGTGATTCCACACAAGTCGATATAACCACGGAGACACGGAGTCCACGGAGATTTCAAGAGGCTTTTCTCCGTGCCTCCGTGTCTCTATGGCAAGTCGTGAATAATCACCAGTGGTCTTCGATTGACTTGCCTGTACCTGCATGTTAAGATCGCCGCGTCCTGCGGCACTCGCCGGAGCCAGCATGTATCTCAATCGCCCACCGCGCCGCCCGTCATCCCCGCGCCGGATTATGCTCTACCTGGTTTTGATCGCGCTCGGCTTGCTGGTGCTGCGCTTTCAAGACGATCTGCGCAAGCCGCTTGTCCCGACACCGACGGCAACGCGCGCCGCGCAGTCCTACGTCGCCGAAGGGCAGGCGAGCTACGAAGCGGGCCGCCTGAACGACGCGATCGATGCCTACACGCAAGCGATCGCGCTAGAGCCGAATCGGGCCGACGTGCTCATCACGCTGTCGCGCATCCTGGCGCTGGTCGATCGCACGGCGGAAGCGGTGCAGCGCGCGCAGCGCGCCGTGCAGATCGAGCCGAAGTCGGCGGCAGCGAACGCTGCACTGGCGATGGCGTACGACTGGCACGCAACGTGGCTGCTGCTGCACGGGCGCGATGCGGAATCGAACGACCAGTATCAAAAGGCGATCTCGTCTGCGCAGGAAGCGATTTTGAACGATCCGAGTTACCCGGAGGCGTATGCCTATCTGGCCGAGGCGTACATGGACGTGGGCCAGTTGGTCGATGCGATCGAGACAGCGGAGAAGGGGAAGCAGTTGAATCCGCAGCGGCCCGATGTGCAGCGCGCCGTGGCCTACGTGCGCGAATCGCAGGGGAACTACGTCGGCGCAGCGGAGGCGTATACGGAGGCGTTGCACTACGATCCGAACGTGCCATATCTTTGGCTCTCGCTGGGGCGCAACTATCGCATCCTGTCCGTGACGGTAGGCGGGCAATACCTGGATGAGGCGGTCAAGGCCTTCCAGCGGGCGATTCAGATCGATCCGGGATATGGCCCGGCCTACGACGAACTCGGCTGGACGTATTACAATGTGCAGGACTTCCCTCAGGCGATCGAGGTGTTGGAGGAAGCGATCAAGATCGATCCAGCGTCGTGGTCGGCGCACAACCATCTCGGCATCGCCTATTATTCCCATCGGAATTATGAAGGCGCGGCCGAAGTGTTGCCACGCGCGATCGAGCTGATGAACCAGGCCTTCGACGCGGATCGCTACTGTATCAACGCGACCAGTCGCGCGTGCGATCGGTTAATCGAAGCGTATTACACGTTGGGACTGGCGGACTTCTATTTAGCCAAGTGCGAAGAGTCGTATATACTCTTCGATAAGGCGCTGGCCCTGCGGCCTGAGGAGCCGAATGCGTTGGAGGGCATCCGCCTGTGCCGCGAAGCGGAAGCGTCCACGCCGACGCCATAGGCTGCTCCCGCACCCCCATACCTTCAAGGTTTCAAGGTGTCGGGGTATGGGCGTGAGGTAAGGGAGGACTTCCATGAAACTGATCCTGGCCGTGATTCAGAAAGAAGACGAGGACATGCTCTCCGACTCGCTGGAGCAGAATAACATCGGCGCAACGCGGATCGGATCGAGCGGCGGGTTTTTGCGGGCGAGCAATGTGACGCTGATGATCGCCATGGAGGATACGCGCGTCGAGATAGTGCTCGACCTGATGCGCCAGCACTGCAAGCGGCGCACGCGCCACCTCAACCCGATGCTGCCCAGCCTGGAAGCGCGCGAGCGGTTCCTCGGCTCGGTGCCGATCGAGGTCGGCGGCGCGACGGTATTCGTGGTGAATTTGGAACGGCTGGAGAAAATAGGATAATGGAAGTTGGAGATTAGAAATTGGAAACCGCCGCCTCGACCGACAGCACTGGCGGCAGGAAGTCGGTCAGCAGGCTCCACGAATCGCCCGCGTCGCGCGAGTGAAAAACCTGTCCGGTGCTCGTCCCGACGTACACCCCGGCCTCGTCCAGCGTATCGACCGACATCGCTTCGCGCAGCGCCACCAGATGCGCGCGTTCGGGCAAGCCACTGCTCAATCGCTTCCACGAATCGCCGCCATTCTTGCTGCGCCACACCGCGAACCGGCCGTCGACGCTCATCCGATACTCATCGCTCTCTTCCAGCACGACGTAGATCGTCTTCGGGTCGTGCGGGTGCACGGCGATCGGAAACCCGAAGCGGCTGGGCAGTTTGCCCTCGCCGATGTCGATCCAATCGTCGCCCGCGTCGTCGCTGCGATACACGCCGCAGTGATTCTGCTGATATAGCACGCCGGGCCGGGCGGGATGCATCACCATTTTGTGCAGGCATTGGCCGTATTCGGGAAACTTGTCGGGCAGGAAATCGGCGCGCACATTCTTGTTGCGGGGATGCCACGTCGCGCCGCCGTCGTCGGTGCGATAACATCCGCCGGTCGAGATGCCGACGTACATGCGGTTGTGATCGGCGGAATCGGGGATGATCGTGTGCAGGCACAAGCCGCCCGCGCCGGGGAACCAGGTCGGGCGGTGCGGATGGTTGTACAGTCCCTCGACGATCGCCCACGTCTCGCCCCGATCGGTGGACTTGAACAGCGCCGCCGGCTCGACACCGGCGTACAACACGCCCGGCTCGTCCGCGCGGCCGGGCGTGATGCTCCACACCTTGAGCACCTTCTCCGGCTTCGCCTTCGCCGCTTCCGGGTCGCGTGCTTCGGCGGGCGTGGCGAGCGGGCGTTCCAACGCCGACGGCTGCGGGAACGACGGCGCGGCCTGGGCCTGGGTCCACGTCTTTCCCAGGTCGTCGGAGTAATGCGTGCTGGGGCCGTAGACTTCGTGCGCGGGGGCAGCGTGCAATCGCCCGTCGCGCGGATCCAGGTTGATGTGCATCACATTCCAACCTTTGAAGTGTGGGCCGCTGACTGTCCACTCTTTGCGCTTGCGATCGCTGCTGAAAATGAAGCCGCCTTTGCGCGTGCCGACCAGGACCACGACCTTCATCTTGTCTTTGCGCGCCGATGCCGCTCGCTTCCGTGGTGATTTCTGTGTTGCCATCTCGGGCCTCCCTTGTGCTGGTCGCGTGGATGACGACTATTGTACGGGAATTTGTGAAGTTTGTGATCACCCGGCCCCATCCCCTCTCCCGATTATCGGGAGAGGGGTAGGGGTGAGGGCGACCATTGGATCATTGAATGACTCTCGCAGGCATGTTAGAATTCGGCACGATGAGCGAGTTGATTGAGAACAAAGCATTGAGCGAGCGCGAGATCGAAGTGCTGCGGCTGCTGGCGGCGGGTCTCAGCAACAAGGAGATCGCCAGGCAATTGGTGTTGAGCGTCAACACGGTCAAGGTTCACCTGCGCAACATCTTTGCCAAGCTGGATGTGCAGAGCCGTACTGAAGCGACGCTCGTCGCCATTCAGCGCGGCTGGGTGAGTGTGCCTCAGGGGCAGCCGGCGGAGGCGATGCTCTATACGCCCGCTGGGCTGCCGAGGATCGTCGTCGAGCCGCCCCTGTCGATGTGGCGGCGTGCAATGCTGATCGCGGTGGCGCTGGTCTGCGCGCTGGCGGTAGTCGCCACCGGCTTGAGGCCAGCGAATGGCGTAGCGGCAGCCAACGATGAGTTCAGCGAGCGCCCGGCCGGCGCGAACCCGGTGAACCCGGCGCCGGGTGATTCGCCGTGGAGCATGGCGGCCTCGATGCCGACGGCGCGAACCCGGCTGGCCGTCGCGGCGTACGGAGGCCGCCTCGTCGCGATCGGGGGTGACACGCAGAATGGCGCGACCGATGCCGTCGAATGGTTTAATCCCAAGACGGGCGAGTGGAGCACGGGCGCGCCGAAGCCGGTTCCCGTCTCGAACGTGTCGGCGGTTGTCCTCGGGGATCGAGTCGTTGTGCCGGGTGGCATGACCTCGGCCGGGGCGCCGACGACGACGGTCGAGGTGTACGACCCCCCGACGAATACCTGGTCGCCGGCAGCGCCGCTCCCTGAGCCGCGCATGGCGTACGCAGCGGCGGCCTTTGAGGACGAGCTGTTTTTGTTCGGCGGCGGGGATGGATCGGCGTATTCGTCGCACGTCTACGTTTACGATGCGGCGGCCGACGACTGGGACACACGCGCGCCGATGTCTGTTCCGCGCGGCTTTGCCTCGGCGGCGGCGCTGGGCAATGCGATCTACGTCGTGGGTGGATTCGACGGGCAGATCGAGTCGAGCCTGTGTGAGCGGTATCTGCCGCGCGAGGATCGATGGGAAGCCTGCCCACCGATGTCGATTGGTCGGGGTGGCCTGACGCTCGTCGCCATCGGAAACAACCTGTACGCGATCGGCGGCGGTTGGTCGGGTTATCTCGCCTTCAACGAGTCCTACACCGTCGGGAGCGGCGCCTGGCGCGCAATCCCGACGCCGTTCACCGGGCAATGGCGCGGGCTGGGCGCGGCGGTGATCGATGCGGAGATTCTGGCGGTGGGTGGATGGAATGGGCAATACCTGGCCGTGACCGAACGCTATAGTCCATTCCCGTTCAGGATCTTTGTCCCGGCGGCGCAGGGCGAGTCGCAGCCGTAGACCTCACCCCTCACCCCCTGACCCCTCTCCCCTCTCCTGGGCTTTCCCAGGAGAGGGAAGAGGGGTGGCCGTCAGGCCGGGGAGAACGGTGAGGTCAAGCTCTCCACACTTTCCACACAAACCTCGGCAGCGCCAGCATCCGCCGCCAGCGCCACGGCTGGCGGATCAGGCGGTGCAGCCACTCCAGTCCGACCCGGCGCACCCAGCGCGGCGCGCGCTGCGTGACGCCCGCAACGAAGTCGAGCGCGCCGCCTACGCCGACGCACACCGGCACACCCATCTTCTCTATGTTGCGCGCGATCCACAGGTCCTGCGTGGGCGCGCCGTAAGCCACGAACAGAATGTCGGGTGCCGCATCACGGATTCGCTCGACGATTGATGCTTCCTCTTCTCGACGCGCCGATCCGCTGAACGTCCCCACGATGTTGATGCCCGGATAGCGCGATTGCCACACGTCCGCTGCCTTCTGCGCGATGCCCTCCGCTGCGCCGAGCAGGTACAGTTTCCACCTCTCTCGACTGGCGCGCTGCGCGATCCACCCGACGAGATCGGAACCGGCCACGCGCTCGCGCAGCGGGCGGCCGAGTCGCCGCGCAGCCCACATCACGCCGATGCTGTCGGGCACATTCAGGGCGGTTGCGTTGAGTGTATCCCGGAATTCGGGGTCATCCTGCGCCGCCATGATGAACTCGACATTGACGGTGGCGATCTGGTGGAGTGCCCGTTGGGCGATGAACGATTCGATCAGTTCCAGTGTTTCGCCGGGGGAGACATCATCAACGCGGACGCCGAGGATGGTGATGGAGTTCATGGCAGGTCAGTTGGATAGTTAGTTGGATGGATGGTCGGTTCTCTGCCTCATTCGGCGGCCACTTTCTCGATAGTGTCCAGCACGATGCGCGCGCACGCTTGCCAGGTGAACTGGCTGGCCTGAACGTAGCCACGACCGACCAGGCGGCCGCGCAGGCCCGCGTCGGATGTAATCCGATCGATCGCCGCCGCGATAGCCTCCGTGTCGGTCGGATCGACCAGCAGCGCGGCATCGCCCGCAACTTCGGGCAGTGACGATGTATTGCTGCACACGACCGGTGTGCCGCAGGCCATCGCCTCGATGAGAGGGATGCCGAAGCCCTCGTACAGCGAAGGCAACACGAGCGCGGTCGCGCCGCTGATCAACGCCGGCTTGTCGGCATCAGGCAGGTAGCCGGTGAAGAGAACGCGATTCGTCATTCCTTCTCGCTCGACCTGCTTGAAGAGGTCGGCGTACAGCCAGCCTTTCTTGCCCGCAATGACCAGTTGCGTGTCGCGCGTCTGAGATCGGGCGAAGGCGTCGATCAGACGGGCCAGGTTCTTTCGGGGCTGGAGTGTGCCGAGGCAGAGCAGGTAATCGCCGGTAATGCCATACTGGGATTTGATCGCCTGAATGCGCTGCGCATCTTCGACGCGCTTCAGAGCAGGATCGATGCCGGGGTACGCCACGACGATTTTATCCGCAGGCGTGCGATAGTGTTGAATCAGATCGTTCTTGGTCGTCTGAGAGTCGGCGATGACACGCATCGCTGCGCGTGCGTTCCAGCGCGTCGAGAGGTCGAGATAGAGGCGTTGCCCGGTCGGGTGCGCGCCGGGGAAATGCAGGTAGCCCAGATCGTGAACGGTGACGACCGTGCGGCGCGGATGCAGCATCGGCACGACATGTGCGGGGATGAACAGGATGTCGGGTGGATAGCGCGCCACTTCGACCGAGAGACGAAGGTGCGTCCACAAGCGCGGGAACGAGATCGCCTTGAGCGCGGCGTTGGGGGATCGATACCGATCGGGATCGGGGGGCCGGTTGAAATACAGCCGGAAACGACGATCGGGCGCTAAGTCGATCAACGCCCGAATCAGGTAGTGCGAGTATGTTTCCGTCCCGGTGGCCTGCGCGGAGACGGCGCGGCTGGCGTCAATGCCGATGAGCATTGCCAAAGTCAGTGTTCATCTGCTCACCCTGTCATCCTGTTACCCTTGCGGTCAGCGCCTAACCCGGACGAGCCGAAGCCAACAAGGGAATTAACCGCCGAGAACGCAGAGAACGCTGAGCATCCCCAAAAAATCTCTGCGCCCTCTGCGCGCCTTCGGCGTCTGCGGTGAAATCTTTGCACAAAAAGCAAAGACTTCAGAGGTGAGGTACTAATGCGTCGAAGTGGGGCGAATGAACGATCGGGCCAGGATGATCGCGCCGATCACGATCAACAACACCGGCCAGAATTCGGCGATCAGACGGAAGGTCGGGAATCCGCGCAGCGTGAACGCAAAGCCGCCCAGCCCGACGACCAGCAAGATGCCCACCGGGATCAGCAGGCCGGTATCGCGTAGGCCGCCGGCCAGCCATTGTAGTAGCAAGGCGATGCCGACGATCGTGGGGAAGGCCGGCCACAGTTGCGCCATGTTGCCCCAATGGATTACGCCCAGGCCAGGCACATCTACGTTCAGCGTGAACAGGAAGAAGAACAGGCCGATGAGCAGGAAGATCGCGCCGCCCGTGACCAGTCCCGGATCGCGCATACGATCGACGAAGAACTGTAGCAGCAGGCCCACTCCCAGCAACGCCGGAAGCGCCGGCCACAACTGGGTGAGGCTGACTCGCGGCAGAACGTTGGTGTTTACCAGCAGAAAAAAGACGCCGATGCCGATCAGAACGATCGCCGGAACAAGCGATCCACTGCGCCGAGACTCTACCATGGCAGACCTCCACGATCGGTCGAGATGGCTCCATTGTAACACGCTCCCGCCGGAGCGACAGCGGCTTTAGGCCGATCTTCACGCTGGTCGTTGGGATGAGAGACGGGTGACCTTGGCGAATGACCGATGACGAATGACCAATGACCAATGACGAATGACCAATGACGAATGCTCACGTCCTTCGTCCTTCATCTTTCGTCGTTTGTCCTTCGTCCCTAGGCCAGCCGGGTGAGAAGGCGCAGTTGTTCTTCGGTGATGGGGCCGGGCCGGACGAGGGCCGGCGGGTTGCCGGAACAGTCGATCACGGTAGATGGCCTGCCGCCCGTCCGGCCGCCATCGAGGACGACGTGAATCCGCCCGCTAAGCTGCTCGAGCACTTCGGCGGCTGTCTGCGGGCTGGGCTGGCCGGAGCGATTGGCGCTGGTGACGGCCAGTGGGCCGGTCAATGCCAGCAGGCGGCGCGTCACTTCGAGCGCGGGGACGCGCACACCGATCGTCAAGCCTCCACTCACCACGTCGGGCACACCCAGGCGCTTCGGCACGATCAGGGTCAGCGCGCCCGGCCAGAACTTGTCCATTAAGCGGCGCGCCACATCGGGAATGTGATCGGCCACCTGATCGACCATCGACTTATCGGCCAGCAGCACGGCGATGGCTTTCTCCGGCGGCCGATCTTTGGCGCGGTACAGCGCGGCCACATCCTCGGCGTTGAAGGCGAGCGCGCCCAGGCCGTACACCGTGTCGGTGGGAAATGCCACCAGTTGGTGTTCGAGCAGCATGTGCGCAGCGCGCTCGATGGCGTTCGGTTCGTCGGCTTTCAGGGTCAGCGTCCGCATGGTGAATGGCGCGCGTCGGGGCGAGCAACCGCCTGCCCCCACACTTGTTTGGACGCAGATGAACGCGGATTTACGCCGATGCTGTTTTTATCTGCGTTCATCCGCGTGAATCAGCGTCCAATCGATTCGGTTGCGGCGGAGCCGCGCTGCGTGTGGTCCGAACGACCAGCAAGCGATCCAGCCCGGCGTAGTCGGTTCTGATCCTGGCATCCGCGTTCGGAAAGACATCGTGGGCCAGTTCGAGCGCCGCCTCGCCGTGCGCCGCGCCGATCTCCACCAGAATCGATCCGCCGGGCCGCAACGCGCGCGGCGCGCTGTGCAGCAATCGACTCACCAGCGATAGCCCGTCCGAGCCGCCGTTGAACGCCAGCGCCGGTTCGTGGTGGAGGATCGACTTGGAGAGGTACGCCCACTCGGAGCTGCGGACGTAGGGCAGATTGGCGGCGATCAGATCGACCGGCGCGTCGAGCGGGTCGAGCAAATCGCCCACCCTGAACTCGATCCGGTCGGCCACGTTATGGCGGCTCGCGTTAAACGCAGCAACGGTGATCGCGTCCGGCGAAACGTCGGTGGCGACGAGGTGCGCGTGTGGCAGGTGGACAGCCAGCGTCACGGCAATCGCGCCCGACCCGGTGCCGATGTCGGCGATGCGATACGCAGCGTCCCCGGCTCGAGCGCGAGCCAGCTCGATCGCGGTGTCGATCAGCAATTCGGTTTCCGGACGCGGGATCAGCACACGCGGGTCGACGCTGAAGTCGAGCGCGTAGAACTCGCGGTGTCCCAGGATGTATGCCAGCGGCTCGCCGGAGGCGCAGCGGGTGATGAGCGTTTGATAGTCGGATAGCTGGTTGGGCGCAAGGGGTTGTTGCAGGCGGGCCAGCACCCGGCTACGACTCAGGCCGAGCGCGTGGGCCAACAACGCTTCGGCAGCCAGGCGGGGCGCATCGACGTCGACCGCTTCCAGCGTCTGCGCGGCCGCGTGCAAGGCTTGCCTCGCCGTCACTGGCGTGTCGGCTGTAGTCGTCGCCACATCACACCTGCGCCGCCTGTAGTCTCTCGGTTTGATCGCGTGTAGCAAGCTCGTCGATGAATTCGTCCAGCTCGCCGTCGAGCACGGTTTCCAATCGATATGAGGTGAGATTGATACGATGATCGGTGATGCGGTTCTGCGGGAAGTTGTAGGTGCGAATCTTCTCGCTGCGCTCGCCGGTGCCCACCTGCGAGCGGCGCGCGTCGGTGCGTTCGCTCTGGCGCTTCTGCTCTTCCAGTTCGTACAGGCGCGCGCGCAGAATCGACATGGCGCGCATCTTGTTCTGAAGTTGCGAGCGCTCATCCTGGCACTGCACAACAATGCCGGTCGGCAAATGCCGGATGCGCACGGCGGTGGAGTTCTTCTGCACGTTCTGGCCGCCGGCCCCCGCCGACTTGTAGACTTCGATCTCGATGTCTTTTTCGGGAATCTGCACCTCGACTTCCTCGACTTCCGGCAGCACGGCGACGGTGGCCGTCGAGGTGTGGATGCGGCCCTGCGCCTCGGTGACGGGCACGCGCTGCACGCGATGGACGCCGCTCTCGTACTTCAGGCGCGAGTACGCGCCTTTGCCTTTGACCAGGCAGATCACTTCTTTGAAGCCGCCCACGCCGGTCTCGTTGGACGATAACAGCTCGGTCTTCCAGTTGTGAGTTTCGGCGTAGCGCGTGTACATGCGGTATAGATCGGCGGCAAACAGGCCGGCTTCGTCGCCGCCCGTTCCGGCGCGAATCTCGACGATGACGTTCTTGTCGTCTTTGGGATCCCTGGGCAGCAGCAGCGACCGGAGGTCTGTCTCGATTTGCCCGAGGCGCGCTTCGAGGCGCGCAACCTCCTCCTGTGCCATCGCCAATAGATCGTCGTCGCTGGTGTCGGCGGCCAGCGTGCGCGCATCTTCGAGCTCCTTCCGCACCGACTGATACTCGCGGTAGGCGTCGACAATCGGTTGCAGGTCGGCGCGCTCCTGGCCGAATTCGCGCAGCTTGTTGTAGTTTCCGGCCACCGCGGGATCGGCCAGCAGTTTTTCCAGTTCTTCGTATCGGGCCTCGATGCCCTCAAGTTTTTCACGCATACGCTGTATTCACATTACGAGGCGACCTGACCGATCGCCTCGACCCCTCAGGCTAATTATATGCGGCTGAGGGAGGATGGTCAAGGAAGGCTTTTAAGGTTTCTCTTCCAGTGTCACTTTGAGGACGAGGCTACCGAGTTTGATCTCGTCGCCGTCGTGGAGTACTTCGGGCAGGTACGGGCGCAATTTGCGGCCGTTGAGGTAGGTGCCGTTGAGGCTTTCCAGGTCTTCTAGAAGGAAGTGACCGTTGAGGAAGTGCATGCGCGCATGACGCCGCGATACGCCGTAGGTCTGGCCGTCTGTGCCGGTTATATCGACATCGACGAACAGCCGGGCTTTGCGATCGCTTCGCCCGATCAGGGCCGTGGAGGCTGTCGAATCGATGACGAAGTGGCGATCGTCCGAGTCGGTGGTCAGGACAAGGGAGACGTCGGCCGGGGCTTGGCCAGCCTCCGGTCGTCCGAAGCTCGATGGCGTGAGCTTGGAGTTGCCGGTGTTCTGAAGACGCTCGGTAGCCAATGGCCCGCCGGTATGAAAGTACACGCCACAGGCTTCGCAGAACACAGCGCCCTCATGATTCTTGAACCCGCATGTCGGACAGGCGAACATGACAACCCCTTACAGGGAGCAGAGCGTTCACCATAAAAAGCCCACATCATTCTATCGCATCCGTTTCACGTTGCAAAGTAGATAACAAGTCCCTATCGATTTCAAACCTCATGTCAAACCACGTGATGCGCGAATCGCTTGGGCGAAACCAGTTTGCCTGTCTGCGGACGAAGCGGCGCGTCTCGCGCTTGATGGCGGCCATCGCTTCGGCTTCACTGCACTCGCCGCGCAGAAACATCCCGATTTGTCGATACCCCAAACCCGACATCGACGGCAATGACCAATTATACTTTTTTGCCAACCGGCGCGTCTCTTCGACCAGGCCGGCGGCGATCATCGCATCGACCCGTGCGTCGATCCGGGCGTACAGATCGGGTCGCGGCAGGGTCAGTCCAAAAATGATAACCCGATACGGTGGAGGCTGCACCTGGCCCAGTTCGCTGAATCGTCTTCCACTCAAGCGATAGACTTCCAACGCGCGAATCGTGCGCCGCACATTGCGCGGATTGATCCGCGCAGCGGCAGCCGGGTCGACCTGCCGCAGCTCGGCGTACAGCGCCAGTTGGCCCTCACGCTCGGCGCGCGCCTCAAGCTCGGTACGCAGCGCCGGATCGGGTGGCACGGCGGGAATGCGCAGCCCTTCGGTCACGGCTTTGATGTACAGCCCCGTCCCGCCGACGAGCAGTGGCTGCCGGCCGCGCGAAAAGATGTCGTCGATCGCGGCGTAAGCCGCCGATTGGTATTGCGCCAGCGATAGAACTTCATCGGGATCGGCCACGTCGATCAGGTGATGCGGCACGCGCGCGCGCTGATCGGGCGTCGGCTTCGCGGTGCCGATGTCCATGCCACGGTAGACCTGTCGTGAATCCGCCGAGACGATTTCGCCGTCGATGTACTCGGCGAGCCGGATGGCGGTCTCTGTTTTGCCGACGGCGGTCGGGCCAACGATGACGATAAGGGATGAAGGATGAAGGATGAGGGATGAAGAGTTGTTCGCCCCTCGACTTTCGTCATTCGTCATCTTCGCTCTTCCACGGCGTTCTCAATCACCTCGATGCGCAGGAGCTGGCCGCGCGGGGACATTTCCACGGCGACGACGTCGATACGCCAATCGCGATCGTCCGGGCCGTTTTCTTGAAGGTAGGTCTGGGCGGTTTCGATGAGCTTGGCTTGCTTGGCCGGTGTGATCGATTCCAGGGGCGTGCCACGCTCGTTGCCGCGCCGCGTGCGCACTTCGACGAAGACTCGCACGCCGTCTTGCTCCGCCACGACGTCGATCTCGCCGACCGGGCAGCGCCAGTTGCGCGCGACGATGCGGTAACCGTGCCGCTCCAATTCGCGCACGGCCAGCGCCTCGCCCGCCTGTCCTAACGCCCGTCGTTGATCGGCCATGGCCCTGGTCCTGCCAGCCCCCAAGTCGCGAAGGCGCCCAGATTACTTCGTGTCTTTGTGTCTTTGTGGTTGATTTCTTTCTCGGATTAGCCGCTCGTAGTGGTCGAGAACGCGGCGCGCGGTGATGTCCATGCTGAACTGCGACGCGGACCGCTGTGCGCCATCGCTCAAGCGCGTGCGCAAGCCGGCATCGCTGGCGATACGCCTTATGCGCTCAGCCAGCGCTTCCGCGCCGACCGGCGCGAGCAAGCCATTCTCACCGTCGGTGATTGTTTCGTGAATGCCGGGCACGTCGTAAGCCAGGACGGGCCGGCCGGCGGCCAGCGCCTCGATGATGGTCATCGGGTGTCCCTCGGTATACGAGGCGGTGACAAATACATCGGCGGCTTTGAGTAGCGACGGAACCTCGGCGTTGGGGCGCATGCCCAGAAAGTGTACTCGAGCGCTCAAGTTCAGTGCGGCGACTCTGGCGCGGACGGCTGCCGCCTGCGGGCCATCGCCGACGATCGCGAGTACCACGCCGGGCGCGGCAGTACACACGCGCGCAAATGCGTCGAGCAGACCTAGTAAGTTCTTCTCCGAGCCGATGCGGCCCACGTACATCAACACCACGGCATCGGGCGGCAGACCGAGGCTGGACCTGGGTAACGGCTTCGCATGTGTAAATTGATCCAGATCGATGCCGTTGGGGATAATCTCGATCGGCGCATCGACTCCCAACGATGCCAGCATAGAGTGGGCTGAGGGGGACACGGCGATGATCAGATCGCAGCGTCGGGCGAAGTGGCGCATCCATATCCCGAGCAGGCCGAGCGACGCGCGCGCCGGCAGAATCGGCAAGTAATGCCGGCTATAGTAATCGTAGCGGGTGTGATTTGTGAAGATCAACGGTTTGTTCAAGCGCCGGCTCAAGCGCGCGGCCAGCGATCCGGCCACGAACGGATGGTGCACGTGCAAGACATCCATCGTCTGCGCGATCGACCAGGCGTGACGGGTGTAGGTCGGGCCGACGTAGTAGCCAGAATGGCCCAGGGGCACGCCGGGCGAGCGGTGAATGTTCGACTCGGAATCGACCCGCCGCGTATGGCCAAAGGTGAAGACGTGCGGCTCGTGCCCCAACTTCGTCAGGGTTCGGTTGAAGACCTGGATGAAGATCGAGACGCCGTTGATGATCGGTAGATAGGAATCGGTAAATTGGCCGACGCGCATCGCGTGCATGGTAGTTGATACCTCCCATATAGTCAAATGGTAAAATCCGCGCCTGGGTTCCCTGGCCGGTCCGCTAGACTTCCGGGGCCTCTGAGACTTCGGAAGTTTCTGGGTTCCGAACCGGCGGGCGGGTTGTTGCCCAGGCATTTCCTTTGTGTTAGAATAGCAACCAATCGATCTCAAACTGGCCCGGATGCCGCAGGGAGGCAGCATGAACAAGATCGACATTCTGAAGCGCGCCGACATTTTCTATGATCTCGTGCCGCAGCATTACGAAATGTTGGCGGCGATTTGTGAAGAGCAGAAGGCGCGGCTGGGCGACATCCTCTTCGAGGAGAACACACCAGGTACGGAGATGTACGTCATTGGACGGGGGGCGGTGGAGATTTTGGTGGACCCGTCTATCGTCGGCGGGCCGGCGGCCAGGAAGCGCGCCACCGGGCCGGTCACCATCGCGACACTCCGCGAGGGGCAGACGTTTGGCGAGGTGGCTCTGGTCGATCAAGGTCTGCGGTCGGCATCGGCGCGCTGTGCCGAAGCCGAGACCACGCTCCTGCGCATCCCGCGCGAAAAGTTTCTGAACCTGTGCGAGACGTATCCCGAACTCGGGTACAGGGTGATGCGCAACATGGCGGCCGACCTGGCGTTCAAGATTCGCGGCAGCGATCTGGCGATCCGCGAACAACTGTTGTGGCGGCCCCGGCAGAGCACGTAGTCGGGCGCGGTGGCGCGACCACATCGGCGATGTTTATCGACAGTGAAAGGGTAAGCGCGATGGTTAAGACAATAGACGCAGTGTTTGACGGAAAGGTATTCCGCCCGGATGACCCAGTTGGGCTTGAGCCGAATACTCACGTTCGCCTGACCATCGAAACTGCACAGCCAGTTACCGGTGAGGCCGAGTCTTTTCTGCGCATCGCCCGCTCACTCCGCTTAGATGGGCCACAAGACTGGGCCGCGAATCTAGAAACCTATCTGTACGGCGGAGAAGATCAACATGCTGGCTGAGGTGTTCCTTGATACGGCCTATGCTATCGCATTGTCCTCGCCGAACGACCTTTTTCACCATCATGCCATGCAGTTAGCCGACCGGATGGAAGCAGAAGGCACTTCCCTCGTAACGACTCGGGCTGTGCTGTTGGAAATCGGAAATGCGTTGTCCAGGCAACGTCATCGGGACGCCGCCGTTAGATTGTTGGACGCGCTCGAAGCCGATCCTGAAGTTGAGATAACTCCACTGTCGGAACCGCTTTATGCACAGGCTTTGCGCCTGTATCGTGAACGACCCGATAAAGAGTGGGGACTCACCGACTGTGTCTCCTTTGTCGTCATGCAAGAACGCGGGATTACCGAAGCACTCACGACCGATGAGCATTTTCAGCAGGCAGGCTTTCACGCGCTCATGCGCGGCTGAACTCTGCCGTTCGACGAACGTTCATGTCGTTAGGATCGGACGGAGGCCCACAAGGCATCCGTCCGATTGTTTGTCTGTTGATGAGGAAGAGAATGCACGCTGAAATCATCGCCACCGGCAGCGAGTTGATGCTGGGCGAGCAGGTCGATACGAATTCGGCCTACATCGCCCGCAAGCTACGCGAGATCGGGCTGCCGCTGGCCTACATCACGCACGTCGGCGACGACCTGGCCGCGATGGTGGATGCGATCCGGGTTGCGTTGTCTCGATCCGACATCATTCTCATCGGCGGGGGACTCGGCCCGACGGTCGATGACGTGACGCGCCTGGCTGTGGCGCGCGCGCTCGGTCGCGAACTGGTCTTCCGGCCCGATTTGCTGGAGCAGATCGAGGCGCGCTTCCGGGCGTATGGCCGGAAAATGACCGAGAACAATCGCCAGCAGGCCTACGTGCCGGATGGCGCGCGGCCGATCGAGAACCCGGTGGGCACGGCTCCCGCGTTCATCGTCGAGCACGAAGGCAAGTCGATCAGTTGCCTGCCCGGCGTGCCGCGCGAGATGACGTATCTGCTCGACCACGCGGTGATTCCCTATCTGCGCACCCGGTTCGATCTGCACGAGGTGATCGTAGTGCGCACGCTACACACGATCGGCGAGGGCGAGAGCCGCATCGACGCCTTGATTCACGATCTGGAGCAGTCGGCCAACCCCTCGATCGGCCTGTCGGCCAAGCAGGGACAGGTGGATGTGCGCTTGGCGGCGAAGGCGAGCAGCCGTGAGGAGGGACGGGCGGTGCTGGCTGCGCTGGAAGAGCAGGTGCGACGGCGGATCGGCGTGCTGATCTTCGGCGCGGATGACGATACGCTTGAGGGAGTGATCGCCGCACTGCTGGCCGAAAGACGGATGACGCTGGCGACCGTCGAGCTGAACACGGGCGGCACGATCAGCAGCCGCTTGACTCAGCGGGCGCTGCCGGCGATGCATGACGTGTTTCGCGGCGGGCTGGTGCTGTCGGGCCCGAACGCGCTGCGCAAGACGCTCGACGTGGAGGTCGATCCGTCAGAGCAAGTAGGGGCCGTGGCGCGCGCGGCCCAGCGCGTGCGGATGATCCACGACACGGCACTGGGACTGGCGGCGATGGTGCGCGATGCACGGGAAGGTGAGTCGGGCATTCCGCTCTACGCGGCGCTGGTGTGGGAAAACGGGTCGGAAACGCTTGAACGAACTTACGGCGGGCATCCCGACCTCGTGGCGCAATGGACGGCTTCACTGGCATTGGGGATGTTGTGGAGACATTTGCGAGTTTAACTGGCTCTTTGGTGGGTTTAATGCGGGGTTAAGCAATCCGCGCGATACTAGGGTCGCCTGGGCTTTGCGATTCCGTTACGAGTCGTCAGCGAAGTGGCAGCGCAGCAGACAAAGTCGGCGTGCAGTCGGGCGACATCCTCACGGCGATCGGCAATGACGTGATCAGCGCCGATCTGCCCTACCTCAACGCGCTCATGCGACACGCCGTGAATGAGACGACAACGCTGACCGTTTGGCGCGAGGGCCAGACACTGACATTGGGGGTGACGTTGCAGGCATTGCCGCATTAGCGGGACACCAGCGGACATCAACCCGTCCGCATTCCTCTGCTTTCTCTCCTCAAGAGGCCATCTGAAAACCTCAAAATACGGTGCTCTGTCCACCGCGTCCTCGCGGTGGACGCCCGCGAGACGCGGGCTTCGAGCAACTTTTCAGACAGGCTCTCAGTGCGGACGGATGTAAGGGGCGCAACAGATGCGATCGATGTTTCGCACCTGCCGCGCCCCTGAACTTTAGAAAACCGGCTTTACCCAAAGGATTCAGCTCGGGTAGTGGTAAAGAAGTAAGTGATAGCGGGTTTCACCGCCGAGAGCGCAGAGCGCGCCGAGCCGGATTTCGAGGAAAATCTCTGCGTTCTCTGCGTACTCTGCGGTGAACATCACTTACCAGGTAACCACTACCTCAGCTCGTAGCGGAGGGCGGTCACGCGCATGAAGTCGGCGCGATCGGTGACGCGGCCATAACGGTTCAGCCACTCTTCCAGAAGATAGCGGTTGTCCCACATTTCGACTTCGGTCGCCACGAACCACACCGCGCGCTGGCCTGACAGCAGGCCCGCAATCTCCACGTCGAACGAAGTGGCATCGCGGTCGGGCCAGTTTGTGTAAGGGCCTTCAATGACCTGGAACGGCGGCTCGAAGTAGTAATCGAACGTGTACTGCCCGTATGGAATCTGGAACAAGATCGCCTCGCCCTGGTAGCGCTCCTGCACGTAGCGCGCCGCCGAGCGAAAGTCGGCCTTGAAAGGCGTGATCGCCTGCGCATAGTCGCCGATCACCATCACGACGCTGACGGCGACCCAAGCCACGCCTCCGGCGATTCGATTCCAGCGCCACATCTGCACGAGGCCCAGCGTGGCAAGCAGGTACACCGCCGGCCCGATCCAGATGAGATAGCGATCGGTGAAGATGGGCCGGTTGAGTGAAATGAGCGCAACCACCGCGATCGGCAGGATGGCCCACGCCGCCAGCCCGATGCGCGGCGCGCGATCGGTCGCATCCTTCCACATGAACACGCCGAGCAGCGCCAGCAGGCTGAGCAGCCAGGTCCCCCAGTTGGCCGGGCTAAGCTCCGGGCGAAATGCGTCGGGATTCCACTGGATGCCGATCGTGCCGAGGGAGAAATCGAACGGCAGCACGCCGTTAGTGAAGCCGCTCAAGAGGACGCGGATCATATCGTCGAAGCGAAAGAAGGCGAACCCCTGGCTGCCGGGTGTGAAGGCCAGATCGACCTGCCACTTCAGCAGTGGCGCGTAAGGCAGCGTCAATGCGGCCAGCGCGATCAACCCGCCGATCGGGTGGCGCCTGGCCTGCGGCCACCACAGTCCGAACAACACCACTTCGACGCCGATCAACAGCGCAGCCAGGATGTGACTATACATCGCCAATGTCGTCGCACCGATGACCAGCGCCCACCACGGCCACGCCCGCCGGCCATCCGGCGCATCGATCGCCCGGCGCAGCCCGTAGACCGCCGCCAATGCCAGCGCCGCGATTTCCGTGTACATCTTCGCCTCTTGTGAATACCACACGAAATAAGGCGAAAGAGCCGCCAGCCAGGCCGCGAGCAGCCCGGCGCGCGAGGCATCGCCGAGGTGGGTCGCGCGCTTGAACAGCCGCTTCATCAGAAGGTAGATCAGCGCAAGCGCGAGGATACCGAAGAAGGTAGAAGGGAATCGTAAGGCGAAGGCGGTGCTGCCCGCGAGGGTCGTCCACTGTTGGAGCGCGATGAAGTAGAGCGGGCCGTTGAAGCCGCCCTGCGTCAACGCTCCGGCGAGCTGCTGCAGATCGCCGCCGGCGAGCACGGCCCCCATGCGCGTGTTGGGCGGGCCGAAACCGGCGGCATCGGTCTCGTCGCGCCACAGGCTTTGAAAGTCGATCGAGCCGAGCCGGATGGCGAAGGCGAGCAGGATCAGTACGAGCAGCCATGCCGATGCGGGCACGCGGCGGAGTCTATCGATCATGGGGTCTGGCGCGTTGCGCGATGAAGATGATCGCGCCGCCCAGGATCAACCCGGCGGCGATCCAGATGATTGGCGAGATGGGTGACGAGGGTGCAGCGGGGCCGGGAGTTCCGATCGGGGCCGGCGGCGCGATCGGGCTGCTGGGCGCGGCTGGCGGCGTGTCGATCGGCGACTGCAACGAAAATACCGTCACCGGCTGCGCCAATTGCGTCATGGCGATCAGAGCGAGGAATGCGAGAATGGTAATATGCTTCATGAGGTGCGATTATAGCGAACCATTTGGGCTTTGACAATCGTCCCGGATCGTGCTACAAACGGGTTACTCCCCAATCTATATCACCGCAGCCCGGAGGCATCATGCGTATTCTTCGCCGCATCGTATTGGTTGTCCTGGTGCTGGTCATAGTCCTCGGTGCAATTGGCGTCGGGGGCTTTTTGTACCTGACCCGCCGACCGTTCCCGCAGGCCGATGGCACACTGCGCCTGGCAGGTCTGACCGCGCCGGTGACGATCATTCGCGACAAATTCGGCATCCCACATACCTACGCGAGCAACGTTCACGATCTGTTCTTCGCGCAAGGCTACGTCCACGCTCAAGACCGGTTGTGGGAGATGGAAGCCAGCCGCATGGGCATCTCGGGCCGCACCTCTGAGCTTAGCCTGTCGACCAAGACCATCGAGCAAGACAAGTTCGTGCGGACGCTCGGTTGGCGGCGCGCGGCGCGGGCAGACTACAATGCGCTCAGCGGCGAGGGCAAAGCCATCCTTCAGGCTTACGCCGACGGCGTGAATGCGTTTATCACGACCCACCAGGACAGCCTGCCGATCGAGTTTCTGATCGTCGGGCTGTTCGGCAGCAAGGGGCCTGGCTACAAGCCCGAAGCGTGGACGCCGATCGACACGCTACAGTTCGCCAAGGTGATGGCCTGGCGATTAAGTGGAAACTGGGAGCAAGAGTTGTTTCGCACGCGACTGCTGGCGGGGTTTTCACAGCAAGGCGTACAAGCGATCGCCGATCTGCAACCCTCGTACGATTACCAGAATCGCCCGATCATCGTGCCGGGGGATGTGGCGTGGGAGCGAGTGCCCGCCGGTCTCGCCGCGTTGCAACGGCTCGACGCGCTGTCCGGCCCGCGCGGGCGTGGAATCGGCTCGAACAACTGGGTGGTGGCGGGCAGCCGCACGACGACCGGCCTGCCGCTGCTGGCGAACGATCCGCACCTCGGCTTCCAGATGCCGTCGATCTGGTATTTCAATAGTCTTCACTGCGATCCGGTCGGGCCGGATTGTCCCTACGACGTGATCGGCGCGTCGTTCCCCGGCGTGCCCGGCATCATCATCGGCCACAATGCACGCATCGCGTGGGGCGTGACCAATGTCGGGCCAGACGTGCAAGACCTGTTCCTCGAAAAGGTCACCGGCAGCCAGTACGAGTTTCAGGGCCGGCAGATCGATCTGACCTTTGTGCCGGAGACGATGACGATTAAGGGGAAACTACCAGAGGACTACAAGCCTTCGCCGAATGAGATCTCCTCTTACGACGCGGCGACGAACACGACGACGATCACGCTGAGCGTGCGCTATACCCGGCACGGCCCGCTGATCAGCGATGTATCGGAAGACTTTAGCGAGTTGGACTACCCGGTGGCGTTTGCCTGGACGGCGATCAACGCGCCGGAGAAAGTGTCCGATTCATTTCTGAGCCTTAATCGGGCGCAGAACTGGGACGAGTTCCGCGAGGCGCTGCGCATGTTCGGCACGCCGAGCCAGAACTTCGTGTACGCCGACATGGACGGCAACATTGGTTATCAGATGCCGGGTCGCATCCCGATCCGCGCGAAAGGCGACGGACAATTGCCCGTGCCCGGTTGGACAGGCGAGTACGAGTGGACGGGCTACATCCCCTTCGATGAATTGCCCTCGGTGCTCAATCCCCCACAAGGCTACATCGTCACGGCCAACAATGCCGTGGTCGGCCCGGATTACCCCTATTTCCTGTCGCTGGAGTGGGATCGCGGCTACCGTGCCCGGCGCATCGTCGATTTGATCGAGTCTAAGGACACGCTCAGCCCCGACGACATGTCGGCGATCCAGAGCGACGACCTGAACCTCTCCGCGCAGGAGATCGTCCCTTATCTGAGCGCTCTCAGCGTGGAAGGCGACGCGCAAAAGGTGTTGGACGCGATCCGCCAGTGGGATTTTCACGAACATGCCGATCGCGCTGGCGCGGCCGCCTATCAAGTCTTCTGGCTGTATCTGCTGCGCGATACATTTGACGACGACCTCGGCGAGCTGGCCGCCGACTACGTGAACGGCGACGACCTGAACCGGCAGGCGATGGCGCTGTTGCTGGCACAACCCGATTCAAAGTGGTGGGATGATGCACAGACGACAGATCGGGTCGAGACACGCGACGACATTCTAAAGAAGTCGTTGGCCGATGCGGCCCGGGCGTTGACGGCGGAATTCGGCGGCGACCCCAGCCAATGGACGTGGGGCAGGCTGCACACAGTCACGTTCAAGAGCCAGGCGCTGGGCGATAGTCCCGTGTCGTCCATTTTCAATCGGGGGCCGTTCGCGGTCAGTGGCAACACTGCGCTCGTCAACAACACGGGCGGCAGTTTCGATGTGGCGTATCCGAAGAAGCCGGGTGATCCCGCGCCCCGGCTGGCCGACATCCTGCGCGAGCAGTATGGCCCGTCGCTGCGGATCATCAACGACCTGAGCGACTGGAATGCATCGCGTTACATCCACACTACCGGCCAGAGTGGGCTGCCCTATCATCCTCACTATGAGGACATGATCCAGCCGTGGTTGAAGATTGAGTACGCCCCGATGTGGTGGGAGCGCGCGGACCTCGAAAAGAACGCGGAAGGGACGCTAAGCCTGACGCCGTAGGGCCGGGCGGATCCGTTCGACGTGCGGTGAGGATGCGCCGCACGTTTTTGTTGTGGCGCGAGAGCATTCGGTAATTCGCAGGCAGCGCCCGGTGATGAATCACCGGGCTAAAAAGCGAAGCCTGCTGAAGCAGGCTGCTTGCCGCTTTAGCCGGATTTATCCGGCTTGTCTCGATTAGCCCGACGATTCATCGTCGGGCGATAGGCGCGAGACAATTACCGAATGCTCTCTGGTAACTTAACTGTAACGGAACCGGCATGTCGTCCGTAAACAGCTTTGCCCTATAATTCTGCTGGAGACATCGGTATAAACTCAGTGTCTCATGCAGGAGGTTCTCATGTCCAGGCACGTTCGTCTCATGTTCGTCGCCGGGTTGGCGGCCGCGCTGGCGCTCTCCGGCACCGTATCTGCGCAAAGCCCCAGCACCTACACCTCGATCGTGGTCACCGACATCACGTCCGGCGCGCCGGTCGTCGGCGGCATTTTCACGACCCACGTGAATGTGTCGGTCAGCAACAACGGCAGCACCCCCGTTGCGGTGCAGGGTGTAGAGGCATATATCGGATTTGATCCAAATGTGGTAAATGTAGTAGACTTCGACAGTAATCCGGTCAATGGCGTGCAGGTCGAAGTTCGGACGGGATTCTTCACGACGATCCAGACCGGGATCAATCGGGTCGAGACGCCGTGTCCCGCGCCCAGCGTCAAGCCGGCGTGCGTGCATTTCGCGGTCAGCCAGACGACCGGCGGCGTGACAAACGGATCGGGTCTGGTCGCCGTCATCCGTTGGGTAGGCGTCGCGGCTGGATCGGCGGGTGTCAGCGTAGAAGTGCCGCCGACCGCCTTGTCCGATCCCAACGGCATGTCCGTGCTGATTAACAATGCATCGGCTTCATCGATCACGGTCATGTCGCCCGGCGCGATCATGGGCGGCGTGACGCGCCAGGGACGCCCGGCAGGCGGGCACGCCGGCACGACGGTTACGGCGATGTCCAGCGGCACGGGGGTGACCGGTGCAGCGACCACGCTCGGCGACGGCACGTTTGCCTCTCCGCTCGCCGTGCCGACGGGCGGCACCTACACCGTCATCGCCTCGTATCCGGGCTATCTGTCGGCCCAGAAGTCGAACGTGTACGTGGTCGGCTCGACGGTCGACATCGGCGCGACGCAATTGCGCGGCGGCGATGTGAACAGCGATAACTGTATCAATATCTTCGACCTGGTGACCGTCGCGACGTGGTTCAGCCAGGCTTCGCCGCCAGCACCGGCGGTTGTGGACATCAACGACGACGGCGTCATCAACATCTTCGACCTCACGATTACGGCGAGTAATTTCTCGCGCTGTGGGCCGACGACGTGGTGAGCGTCCCGTCGAGCTTCAAAATCGCGGAGGAGAACATGAGACAGAAGAACGTGTGGATTCGACTGGGCCTCAGTCTGTTGGTGTTGGCTACACTGCCGTTGGCGGGTTCGGTCTTCGCGCAGGGCGCAACGGTGGTGCGGATCGATCCGGCCACGACGACGCTCGCCGTCAATCAGATCGTCACGGTGTCGGTGAAGATCGATAACGTGACGAACCTGTTCGGCGCAGAAGTGCACCTGGCCTTCAATCCGAACGTTCTGGAAGTGATTGATGCCGATCAGGGTCAGGCCGGCGTCCAGATTTCGAACGGCGGCATGTTGCAACCCGATGCGGTCGGGCAGAACACGGCCGACAACACGCTGGGGACGATCGATTTCGGTATCGCGCAGATCAACCGCGCCGGGGTGAACGGCAGTGGCACGCTGGCGATCATCAGCTTCAAGGGCAAGGCTCCCGGCACATCGCCGATCACCTTCCGTGGCATTCAGTCATCGCCTACGGGCGCGAACTTGTCGGACGTGAACGGCCAGTCGATCGCCAACACGACACAATCCGGCTCGGTGAACGTAGGCGGGGGCCCAACGCCGACGTTCACGC
>DATBWU010000050.1:0-8926 GCA_036514635.1 Anaerolineae bacterium
CATCGACTCGAACCACGAGACGCCAGAGACAGGTCGATTGGGATAACTGCGCTGCTCGTCCCACCACATCGGCGCGCCGCGTAATTTTCTGGGACGGCTCTTCAGGTAGTCACGCAACCAGCCTTCCTGCACCTGACTATCCCACTCGCCGATGCGCCAGGCCCAGCCGGTCTTCGTCCACCACACATCGTTCGCGTATCCCTGCGCGGCTACGAAGGCGCCGAATTGCGCCACAGTGACCGGGTAGCGTGCCAGCCAGTAGGCGTACGGTATTGTCAGTTCGTCGGGGTTGCCGTACTCATCATCGAAGGTGTCCTTGTCTCCTTTCCGGCTGCCCATGACGAACGGGCCGGCGGGAATCTCCATGAAGCCGTGGAACGGTTCGGGTTCGCCACGGTAATGCTTGGGCAGGAAGAACACATTCGGATCAAAGCGCGGGTCACCCAGTTGCCCCAGCACGTCGCCGGCCTCGGCGCGCTCAGGCGCGGGCAGATGACCTTCTTCGACCAACTTCACCAGCCAGCGCTGCGCTCGCTTCAAGATAGCTTCGTAATGCGGCTGCCCGGCCGCCTTTTCCGGCAGCTGCACTTCCAGCAACGCCTGGCCGACGAGATTGGCCGCGCGCCAGTGCTGTTCGGTGACGCGGATGGTTTCGTCGGGGCCGGCCGGCAGCAGCACGTTCAGCAGGTTGACGACGTTGCCCAGCCCGCCCTGCTTGAGCTTGCCTGCCGCCAGCAAATACACCTCGCGCCACCAGGCGGGATCCTCTTGCACCAGTCGGCACATGTTCTCGGCGCACTGCGGCAGACTGGCCTGGTAACACGCCGCCAGGTATTCCTGAAACGAGCGATGCGGAAACGCGTACACGCTTTCGCGATGGGTGACGAGCAGGCCAGCCCGGTCGCGCAGGTAGCCCAGCAAGTCGTCCGGCTTGACGCTGCCTAACAGGGGCTTGAAGGCGATGAGCACTTCGCCTTCGGAGATGTCGGCTGGCGCATCATCGCGCCCGGCCTCGGTTCGCTGACGCTGGTGAACCCGGAAGGCCAGCGATTCCAGCGCAGCGCGGATACGGCTCTCGCCGACGCCGAGCGCCTGGGCGATACCCGGCTCGACGACGATTTCTCCACCGGGCGCTTTCACCTCCCGCGCGCGCTGCCAGCGACTCAGCAAGAGCTTGACGGTTTCCCCGTAGAGGTCGGCGCGATCTTCGGGCAGCTGTCCCCAGCTGGAGTGCAGCGTCGCCATCAGTGTCAGCAGCAGTGGACGCGAGGCCAGGTCGCCCAGGTAAGGCCGCTCGCGCAGCGCCGAGCGCAGACGATTGCCCTTGTCGCGCGCCGTGTCTTCGTTCCAGCCCATCGAGGGCCGGACAGCTTGGTACCAGCACTCGATGAAGCGCTTGACCTGCTCTTCGCTAAACGGAGCCAGCGCCAGTGTGGCGAACTTGGACAGTTGCCACTGCCTGTCGGCATAGGCGTATGGTCGCGCCGTCACCAAGACGTGCGATCTCTTCGCTGGCAGGGTTCCGGACAGGTCTTGCACCGCCTGAAGCAGAGCCTTACGGCGTTGCTGCGCCTCGGGCACCTCGTCGAGGCCATCCAGCAAGACGAACGCACCCTCCTTCAAGAGCCGTGCTTTCAAGTGTGGTAGCAGCTTGACGGCGACGTCTTCGCCGAGGCGTTCCGTCACGTCGTCGCGCAGCGCATCCCATAACATTTGCGCCGTGCCTTTCGGCGTGTCGGCGGGGATGTGGCGCGCGACCACCTCGCGCAGGATCAGACGTACGGGAAGCATGCCGCGAAAGGCCTCAGGCGCTACCTGCGAATTGGCGCACAGCAAGTAGGTCAGGTAGTTGACGAAGGTGGATTTGCCGGAACCGGCGTTGCCCAATAGCACGGTGTGAGACGCTCCCGGCTGCGTGATGGCGTCAAGCAGTGACGCCCGATTCTCGCCTTCGCCCCGCATGAGCCGCAGCGCCCAGGCACGCTCGTCGTCTTTCTGGGGCTGTCCAGCTGGCGTGACGACGTCCAGGTCGACGTAGACGTCGGGCAGGGGCACCGGTTGCTCGCCACTGGTGCGCACGAACTCAACGTCGATCACACCCAGTGGCAAGCGGCGGCATTCGTTGGCGAGCGCGCGGTAGTAGGCCTCCAGGAGTTCTTCGGGCGGGGCGTCGGCACTGGCGTTGATCGTCGTGGAGAGGTCGTCGCGTCCGACAAACTTGCCGCCACCTGTGTCGACGGCGCCGAGCACGACGGCGCCGCCCTCAGTCAGCACGGCGAGTTGTGCCTCGAGTTCGGTTTGGGCTTTCTCGAAGGCGTCGGCGCCCAGCACGTCGCGCAGCGATTGGAGGTTTGCCAGTTTGCGGCGGAGTTCGGCGGTGCGGTCGGTGCGATCGTCGGCCATGGGGTTCTCCCGGCGGCGTGATGCAACGGCTGCGAAGAGTATAGACCGGATGAAGGGCCGGCGCAATAGAAAGCGCCAGCCATGTGCGTTTACCTGGCACGATTGCCGGCGGGTGTACGGCGACAGTGAGGTTTCGTGTCAGACGCGGAAAGTCAGTCGCTTGAATTGATGGAGGCGGACTGCTTCTCTGGGGAGATTTCGCATATGCGTGATGTTCTTCGCCCGGATACTGATCGCGCCGCGAATCTTCTGCAACGTCCCCTCGACAACGACGAATGGCCCGCGCAGCGCTTCACGGCAGCGCTCGTATACATCCGGTGGGACAATCACCTCGACGTGGAATCGATGCCTGCATCAGGCACGCCATCAGTCCATGTAGTTGCAGAAACTCACTGGCGGCGACCAGCAGACCATGTTCGGTATTCGCGGTCGGCCACTCCGAAACAGTCATTGTCACAGGCAATCCCACCGCACGGGAGGGTACCTGCCTCGGCGTGGCCGCGCAAAATCACATCCGTTTCAACGATTCGGGCGCTGATTGCGCACAAGTTGCGCTAGAAGGGCCTCAGCCTCATCGATGTCGATCATGTTACGGGTGTTCGGCGATGGTCGCAACCGTGCCGTCGCCGAACTTGATCTTGTAGTCGCCGTCGGCGGCGTCGATGTAGGTGCGGGCGCGGCCCGGGGCGATGCCGGGTTGAACCCGGCGAGGTGTCTCGCCAACTGTATCGGCACGTACCGTACTACACCGCCCGGGGTATGTCCGCGAAGGGACGTACACAGCGAAACCGATCGCCAACCGCGAAAACTCATTCTGATTTCATACCGGCACGCGATCGAATCCGGTGTACCATTCCGGTTGCGAGCGCGGCGCGATGGCAGTCGAGGATGCCTCCTTCGACCGTTAATTCGGCGTAACTCTCCGTTCACCGACCTGTAACTTCCCAATCCCCGTGCTTCGTCTACAATCAATGTAGCTGCCGCACACAACGCAGCTGCCCCAACGGGTCCCGTCGACCCTCCAACACCGCCTTGCATCAACCGCTTGCCGCCTGCCAGCAGCCCCAAGACCGTCAGCGGGACGTTTAGACAAAACGTCGCAAAAGAACATGATACCAACAAAAATCGGCCGCTATGAAGTGAGGGAAGAGCTTGGGCGCGGCGGTATGGCGACGGTCTACCGCGCGCACGATCCCAGCTTCAAGCGCGACGTCGCGCTCAAAGTCCTCCCTCGCGAGTTTCTGCACGCCCCCACCTTCAAGGCGCGCTTCGAGCGCGAAGCGCAGACCATCGCCTCGCTCGAACATCCGGCCATTGTCCCCGTGTACGACTTCGGAGAAGAGGATGGTCAACCCTTCCTGGTCATGCGTCTGCTGCAGGGCGGATCGCTGGCCGATCGTATCAAGAAAGGCGTACTGCCGATCGCTGAAGCGGCGGCCATCCTGGCGCACATCGCGCCGGGGCTGGACGCGGCGCACGCCAGAGGCGTCATTCACCGCGACCTGAAACCGGGCAATATCCTGTTCGACCAGCGGGGCGATCCGGCCATCGCCGATTTCGGCATCGCCAAGCTCGTCCAGGCCGGAACGACACTCAGCCGTAACCTGTTCATGGGCACCCCGGCCTACATGAGCCCGGAACAGGCAGAAAGCGAAAGCGATATCGACGGGCGTAGCGACATCTATACACTCGGTGTGATTCTATACGAGATGCTGACCGGCCAACAGCCCTACCATGCGGACACGCCGGTCGGCCTCGCCATTCAGCACATACAAGCCCCCGTGCCACGCATTCTCGAAGCGAATCCCGGCCTCCCGCCCAGTTGTCAGGTAGTCATCGATCGAGCCATGGCCAAGAAACGCGACGAGCGCTATGCAACGGCCGGCGAGATGGCGGAGGCGCTACAAGCGGTCGCGCGAGGTGAGCCGTTCCCAGCGCCGGAGACGGCGGGGAAATCAGCCGAGGAGGCGAAAGTCGCCCGGCAGGCACGCGCCGCCGAGGCCGCTCAACCCGATACGCAACGCCTACATTATCTCGACTTCGAACTCGAAATCGGCCCGGGCCTCGGACGCGAGTACCCGGTGGTCGTCGTCCACTCGCCGGCCGGCGAAGCGCGTGAAACGATGAAGCTCCCCTTCGACGAACTGGCGCTGGAAAGCCGCCTGGACAAGTTGCAGCTTGCACTGCTGCGATCCGGCGGGAAGCGCCGCCAGAACCTCTTGCCAGAAGAACAGGCCGTCCAGAACTTGGGGCAGGGTCTATTCGACGCGCTCTTCACCGGCGCAGTGAGGGAGCGCTACAGCGTTAGCCTGGATCAAGCTCGGCGCGAACACGCCGGACTGCGGCTGAAGCTGCGCATCCAACCGCCCGAACTCGCTACACTCCCGTGGGAGTTCCTGTACGACGCGCGCCAGAGCAAGTATGTGTGCCTCTCGCGCCACACGCCGATCGTGCGCTATCTGGAACTGCCTCAATCGCTGGAGCCGTTGGCCGTCACCGCGCCCCTGCGCATCCTCGGCATGATTGCCCGTCCTTGCAACTTGCCTGCGCTGGATGTGGATCGCGAGCGGCAGCGTGTGGAGCAAGCCGTTGACAGCTTGCGCAAGCGCGGTCTGGTCGATCTGACCTGGTTGGAGGGCCAGACCTGGCGCGATCTGCAGCAGGCGATGCGGGGTGGCCCTTGGCACATTTTCCACTTCATCGGCCACGGCGGCTTCGACGGCAATACCGACGAAGGCTTCATCGCCCTGGCCGATGAGGAAGGCCGCATGCATCAACTCAGCGCTACGCAGCTGGGCCGCCTGCTCGATGATCACCTGCCGTTGCGCCTGGCATTACTCAACGCTTGCGAAGGCGCGCGCGGCAGCGAGCGCGACATCTTCTCCAGCACAGCGTCCATTCTGATCCGCCAGGGCATCCCCGCCGTCGTGGCCATGCGGTACGCGATCACCGATCGGGCGGCGATCGAATTCGCGCGCGCCTTTTACGAGGCCATCGCCGACGAAATGCCGGTGGACGCCGCCGTCGCCGAGGCGCGCAAAGCGATCAGCAGGGCCGTAACCAACACGCTCGAATGGGGTACGCCGGTGCTTTACATGCGAGCGCCCGATGGCGTGCTGTTCAACGTGCAGAAACCCAGGCACAAACCAGGCAAGCCGCACACACCGCGACCGCCCACGCCGGTGATTCGCTTCTCGGCCGGTGAGCAGATCGATTCGGTGGAACAATGGGTCGCGCTGGCCGAGCGCAATTGGGGAGAAGCGGTGAAGCTTCTCTACCACAGCGCGTTGGAGAAGTGGCTGACACGCATTAACCGGCCCGACCTGGCCCGCGAGGCCGAGCGCATCCGGCGCACCCTCACCGGTGATCGCTCAATGGGCTTGGAGCAGTTCCAGCGCATCGCCGGTTCGTTTAAGCCGCAGCTCAAGAGCCATGCCGCGACGAATCTCAACGACGTAATGGGTGACCTGATCTATTGGAGAATGCGCGGGCAGAAAACGCCTCGGACGCTGACGTTCGAGATCAAGAATCAGGGGCGAGGCTACCTGCACGGTTCAGTGGTGAGCAAGGTCGCCTGGATCGAAGTGCCGCAGCCGCGCTTCGGCTGTCTGCCTGGCGCAACCGATACGGTCGACATCGTGATTCACCCGGACAGGCGCAAGGTTTGGGAGTTCTCGCTGGCACCACTCGACTTCGTGCTGGAGTGATCGGTCACTCGTGGAGCGTCGCCAATGAAGAGGCTCATCTTCGTTATCAGCCAACCGATCGTATTGGCGCTCCTCGCCATCCTGCTATTGGCACTGGGCGGCACGATCGTGTTGTCGGCCCCAGGGCCACTGCCCACGGCCACGCCCACCTCGACACTCACACCTACTCCCACCCGCACTCCTACACGCACGCCGACCGCGACGATAACGCCCACACTGTCTGAAACACCGACGCCGGAGCTGACACGGGCAACCGCGATCCTATCGGCCAGCGTCTTCAGTGGGCCTGATGCGAGCTGCCGGGAAGCCGCGATTGTCAGAGTCGGGGAAAGCGTGATCGTCCTCGGTCGCTCGGCCATCGGCCGCTGGCTGTACGTCCGAACCGATCGGGGCCAGGAAGGATTCGCCTATCTGGAGAGGTTCGAGCTGCCGGTCGAATTTGAAGGCCTGACGAGCGTGCCAGCGAATCGATGCTCGACGCCTACCCCTACGCCTAGCCCGTCACCCACGCCGCCGGCCGGCCCACTGCCGTTTATCGGGATCGAGTTTTACCCCATTCCCGATGAGCCGAACGGCCACTGCAGCCCGGCACTCGGTTACACCCTCTTGATTCGCGGCGTGGGTGCCCTATCACCGTTCGACTACTATATCGACGGCCAGCTCGTTGCCCAACAGCACAGCGGCGCGATCGCTCTCGGCTACGAGTATCGCTACCCCACAACCGGCCAACAGACGGTGACGGTAACCGGTCAGGTCAAAGCGCGCGACGGGCGATTCTCCGATAAAGTAACGCTATTTCTGAAAAGACCCAGCTGTCAGTAAGACCTCCCAATTGCGCCTCTCGGGACGTCACGATACGTGGGATCGCTGGGTGCTTACCTGGCTGTCATTTGTTGCGCCGACTGTTCTTGCTCTCCCTGGATGAGAATTCCCGCAGCATAACAATCATCTGTGTGGGCGGAAGTGAGTTGTAGTGAGTCGCATACTTGCTGCCTGCCATCGGCGCGCGGGCAGGGGTTGATCCGTGGAAAGCGTATACGTCGCAAATAACAGAGCGCTGAAAGCTCGCCGGTCACCGAGGATGCGTCACCAGTGCATTTGACTTTTCTGAAGTTGGAAGTAAATTATGTGCGAGTGCCGCCGATTAGCCCTATGCAAGAGGCTGATGATTGGAGAGGCATTGAGAATCTAAGCGCCGATCGCCGCGAACAAGTGGTGGCTGGCGCTTGTGTGTTTGTCAAGCATCGCAGTCTTCCTCATTGCTGCTTCGTCACACCGTCGGTCGACTGCTTAGACGACCGAGCCGATTGTGGGTGCTCCTTCCGCTCGGCGGTAGACCACAACTGCCCCATCGACCTGGGGATAGTAGACTCCGATCCAGCTCGAAGTACGGTAAGTGAGGATCAGACTGGTCCACAGCCAGTTGGGCAGTTTGCCGCTTAAGACGAGGCCCTGAGAAGCAGGAACTTGGGGGATTCGTAAGTCGCCCGCCTCGTCGTAGTTCAGATATGCGCTGGGGATGCGAAACTCCAAATGGATTGGATCCACTTGAGCCTGGATTTTGACCTGCAGGGGCGCATCGAGCGAGATTTCACCCGTCTGTAACCCGAGCGATTTCACCCAGCCGAGGCGGATGTCGAACTGCCAGAAAGATGCCGGGCTGGTATGGGCGGCCAGTGCCGCGTACAGCCAGTTCGGGCCACGGCCGTAGAGGGCCATAGGCTGACCAGCCGGCATGATCTCGAGAAGACGCAACAAATGCTCCGGCTCCCAGCGATATTTCTCGCCTTCATTGGGGATATTCAGCATGGATGCCAGTTCTTCGATGATCCGGACGTTTTCGACCGGTGCATTCAATAGATTCGTCGTTGCCAGTTCGTCCGACGTATAGGCAAACAGGCCGGCCAGGCGCTGCACCAGTGCATCGACCGGCGGGCTGGCGACCTGGACTCCTCTTACAAGTCCGTTCACGACGCCGCGCAAGATCGGGCCGTCATCTGTTATTAAACTAGGTGAATCAAGTGATGAGCGCAAACTGGCGATTGTAATCAGGTTGTGTCGGGCTGCCAGCAATTGCCAGGATTCCAAATCCGATTCCTCCTTATAGAGGAGAATAGCGTGCGTGCACTGGTCGAAAATGGCCTCTTGCTCACGCGTGGGCAACCCGCCGACATCGACGAGCAGCGGCAAGTGCCGAGTGGCGAGGCTCTGGCAAATATGCTCGACGAAGCCCAGCGTAAACGGTCCTTTCATTCGAATCGTCCGAACCGTTTCCTGGTCAGCCTCGTTTGACCAATCGCCTTCGTAGTCGGGTGCGGCGCGCAGGACGTAATGTTGAACACCGCGCTCGCGCAGAGCGTGGCTCAACGAATAACTCAGTACTGACTTGCCCGCATGGGGCGGGCCTCCCAACACGACAGCCGGAAAGAGGTTCATCGCACAGTCCTTTCTGAATCGAAGAGGTGCCGGATTGGATTCTTCGAGTGTGCTGGTCGCCACGCTGGGTGGTCAACCTCAAGTCGTTACCTTCGCACTGGATGCGCTTCTGGCGCACGGCGAGATCATTCGCGACGTGATCGTTGTGCATCCCTCGCCCATCGGCGGGCGACTGCATCAAGCGTTGATGCGACTGGCGGCCGAGTTTCCGAGCGACGAATACCAGGGTCGCCTGTGCCACTTTCGATCCATTCCTATTCGTTCGACGCTTGGCCGGCTGGACGATATTCGTAGCGAGAGCGATGCCGACGCAACCTGGCTGACGATCCACGAACTGCTTGGCACGCTCAAGGCACAGGGCAAGCGCATCCATTTGTGCC
>DATBWU010000051.1:0-6236 GCA_036514635.1 Anaerolineae bacterium
CTCCCGCCGCTCGATCCGCCGGGCACGCGGCTGAGGTCCCACGGATTGTGCGTCGGCCCGTAGGCTGAATTCTCCGTGCTCGATCCCATTGCGAACTCGTCGGTGTTGGTCTTGCCCAGGATCACCACGCCCAGCGCGCGCAGGCGTTCGATCACCGTCGCGTCGTAGAACGGCACGAAGTTCTCCAGGATGCGGCTGCCGCAGGTGCAAGGCAATCCCTCGACGCAGATCACGTCCTTGATCGCCAGGGGAACGCCGAGCAGCGGCGTGTCCTCGCCCTGCGCGCGCCGCGCATCGGCTTCGCGGGCCTGGGCCAGCGCTCGATCGCCCGCGACTTTCAGATACGCGTGGATGCGGCCATTCAGCGCGGCGATGCGATCCAACACCGCCTGCGTCAATTCGACTGAAGAAATCTCTTTGCGCGCCAGTTGATCGTGGGCTTCACGAATCGTCAGCCAGGTGAGAGAGGCCATTGGGTTCCGTATCAATTCACGAAGGATGCACCAAGAAATCTTGGCAACCCTTCGTGTTCTTCGCGGAGGAGATCAGTCCAGCACCGCCTGCACTTCGAATGAGTCGTCCGTCGCCTGGGGGGCGTTGGATAGCACAACCGGCGTCGGCGTGCTGGGCGTCACCACGTCGTCGCGCATCACGCCGCGCAGCGGCAGAACCGTGGCGGTCGGCGGGATGGCCGATGTATCCAGTGCTTGCAGCTGCTGGAAGTGCTCCAGAATGTCCGAGAGCTGCTCTTGAAAGCGCGCCTTCTCGTCTTCCGTCAGCGCGAGTTTAGCCAGCTCGGCGATGTGTTCGACTTCTTCGCGTGTAAGCGCCATGCCGCGATTATAGCATCGACGCGAAGCGAAGGCCAACCTTGCCGAGGAGTGTATAAAAGAGGCCGCTCCCCAGAAGGCATCGCCTGTGGGGAGCGGTAGAGGAAAAGGAGGAGAAGAAGCCCATGCGCAGCGCCTATGCCGTAGGCGGTATCGTCACGAGAATGCTTAGAGCCAGCATTGCCAGTGTCAGCACGACACGAATCAGAGTGTTCATAGTGTGTTCCCCGTTCGGAAGCGCCGGCCCGTTGCCCAATGCTATCCTGCCGCTAGTGTATGCGATTGTTGCCTGCGCGTCATCCGACTCAAGGGCGAATCTCGCATCGGTCGAAAGATGTAGGCAGGGTCTTCAGGCGACCGGACGTTGATCGCCAAGCTCCGCACGGAATGCGTGCGGGCGCGGCGAGGCGGCGGCGCGGATCGCCGAAAGCAGCGCGTCGGTCGAATCGTGCTTGCTCACGAAAGCCCTGACGCCGGCTGCCCGTGCGCGCACCTGCGTCGCCTGGTCATCGTGGATGCTCAACACGACCACGGACACATAGGGCGCGAGCACGCGCATTGCCGTGGCGGCCTCGATCCCATCCATGTCCGGCATTTCGACGTCCACCACCGCCACGTCCGGGCGCGTGATTTGCGCCATCATCACGGCTTCCGAGCCGTTTTTTGCTTCGCCAATCACCCGCATATCCAGCTCCGCCTCCAGGCGCATGCGTAAACCCTTCCTCACCGTGGGCTGATCGTCAACGAGCAAAACCCGAATCATCTCAATCGACCTCACTCGGCCCGCCTCGCATCGTGCTTCAGCGCGAGTCACCACACCGCTTTACTGGTGGATTTTTGGACGCAGACCCGCACTGCCCGCTGCCGCAGGCAGTGGGGCAAGTGTAAACGCGGATTTACGCTGATTTTGATTTATCTGCGTTCATCCGCGTAACACATGCGGTGCAGTGCTCCCGTCAGCGCCCAATAGATTCCGTTGCGGCGGAGCCGTGCTAATGGTAGAATGGTCGTGTTTCCCGCAGCGTGCTTTCACCGATACCATCCCGGGCCATAACTGATTACAAGTTCAGAATACTCCGCGTTGTGGCTGGCTACATCTTGCAAATGACCGAGTTGCCGTCGAACCTTCGAGACGATGCGTCTCCGCCCAAAGTAGGAGGGTATTTATGACGATCCGGATACTGATTGTGGATGATCACAGTGTCGTGCGCCAGGGGCTGAGGATGTTTCTAGGGCTTGATCCGGAATTGGAGGTCGTGGGCGAGGCGGCAGACGGAGCCGAGGGCTTGCGCAAGGCGCACGAGCTGAAGCCCGATGTCGTGCTCATGGACATGTTGATGCCGGTGATGGACGGCATTGCCGCGACGGCAGCCGTCCGCCGCGAATTGCCCGATACCGAAGTGATCGCGTTGACCAGTGTGTTGGAAGATGCTTCGGTCGTCGGCGCGGTGCGCGCCGGGGCGATCGGCTATCTGCTCAAAGATACCGAAGCCGACGAGTTGCGCCGCGCGATCAAAGCCGCCGCTGCTGGCCAGGTGCAACTGTCGCCCAAGGCGGCGGCGCGGCTGATGCGCGAGGTGCGTGTTCCCGAAAGCCCCGAGGCGCTCACTGAGCGCGAGACTGAGGTGTTGCGCCTGCTGGCGCGGGGCCGATCGAACAAGGAGATCGCTCAACTGCTGATCCTGAGCGAGAAAACAGTCAAGACGCACGTCAGCAACATTCTGAGCAAGCTCAACGTGCCCAGCCGGACGCAAGCCGCGCTGTATGCGGTGCGTATCGGACTGGTGTCGATCGAGTCTTCGGATGATTTCACCCTCCCGCAGGCCGGTCTCGCGTGACCGAGTGTCTCGAACGGCAACCGGCGGGAGGGTTTAACAGCGAGTGAATTGCCATGCGAAAGTACCGCCCCTTTCTGATCGGGTGCGCTCTGATCGTGCTGGCCGCCTGCCAGTCCGCTACGCCGCCGCCGCCCGAGCCGGTGACGCTGCATTTCACCTACTGGGGCTCACCGGTCGAGAAAGAGGCCGTGGAGCAGATGGTGCGCGCGTTCGAAGCGATACACCCCGACATCAAAATCGAGGCGCAGCACCTCGCCGACTCCGAGTACCTCTCGCGCGTGTCGGCGATGATCGCCGCCGGCTCACCGCCCGACGTCGGCTACCTGCTCGAGACGCACGCGCCGCTATGGGCCAGCGAAGGCAAAGTCCTCGACATGACCGGCATCATCAAGAGCGACCCCGATCTGGCGTCGCGGCTGCCCGAGGCCTATTACTACTATGCGCCCGGCAAGACGATCGGCACGAACACCGCCGCCGAGATCATCCTGCTGTTCTACAACAAAGACGTGTTCGATCGAGCGGGTGTGCCCTACCCACCAGCCAAAGCCGAAGACGCCTGGACCTGGGACGAGTTCCTTGCCAGGGCCCAACAGCTCACCACCGATCGGAACGGCAAACACCCGGGCCAGCCGGGCTTCGACCCGGAGGATATCGACGTGTATGGCGTGTCCTCCCGATTCGATTACTGGTACAGTTATTTTCCATTCATCTACAGCAACGGCGGCCAGATCGTCAATGCGGAGGGCACGCGATTGCTGCTCGATTCGCCCGAAGCCGTCGAGGCTATCCAGCGCCTGGCCGACCTGATGTGGGTGCATCACGTCATGCCCACCCCGCAGCAGGCGCAGCGGTTGCCGCCAGGTGAAGTGCTGATGCAGACGGGCAAGCTGGCCATGGACATTCGCGGCCAGTGGAAACTGCTCGACTATTCCAGCATCCCGGACCTCAGGCTGGGCGTGGCCGTCTTGCCCAAGATGAAAGAACCCAAGACGCTGATCCTGGGCAGCCCCACGGTCATCTTCAGCGGCACGCACAATCTCGATGCGGCGATCCAGTTCTACAAGTTCCACAACGATCCAAAGGCCGTCGATTTGTTTGCGCGCGGGCTGTGGATGCCGCTGCAAAAATCGTATTATACCGATCCGGCATCGGTCGCAGCGTGGATCGACAACCCGGCCCATCCGCCCGAATCGCGCGATGCGATCGTCAACTACACGTTGTGCTGCGTCGTGCGCACGCCGCACTACTACGTCAAGAACTTCGGCCAGATCGCCGAAGAAGTGATCCAGCCGGCGATCGATCGCGTGTGGGCCAATGACATCAACGCCGCCGAAGCGCTGCGGCAGGCGGTGCAAGACGCCGCGCCGTTGATGGCGGGCCGGTGGGATCAGTAGGGTGTTCATGCGCCGTTTCCCCTTCTCCAGTCTCAGCACGCGCCTCGCGCTGCTCGTCCTGCTGGCGGTCTTCCCCTTGTTAGTGCTCGTGCTGGCGAACGCGGCTCGCGAGCGCGCATCGGCGGCCGCGCGCGCTCAGGCAGACGCGCTGCGCGTGGCCCGCTTCGCGGCCTCCAACCAGTCTCAGTTCGTCGAGCAGGCACGCCAGATGCTGCTGAACCTGGCCCAGATGCCCGAACTGCGCCGGGGCGATCCGCCGGCGTGCGGCGACGTGTACGATAGCCTTCAAGCGGAGTTCCTCCGGCAATCACCGCGCTATGCCAACCTCGGCCTGGTCGACTTGAGTGGAAACATCTACTGTAGTGTGGAGCGCGTGAGCGGCCGGGTCGACGTCGCCGATCGGGCCTACTTCCGCCGCGCGCTCGACACGCTTGCCTTCAGCCAGGATGATTACGAATACGATTCCACAATCGGCAAGTCGATCGTCACCTTCGGCTATCCCGGGCTCGACTTCAACAGCCGCCCGCGCCTGGTGATCTTTGCCGCGCTCGATCTGGGCTGGCTCAACTCGCTCGCCGCGCAGGCGCAGCTGCCGGAAGGCTCGACCCTCACCGTCATCGACCGCAATGGCACGATCCTGATCCGCTATCCCGATCCGGCGCGCTGGGTCGGAGAGGCTGTTCCCGAAGCGCCTATCACCGAGGCGATCCTGGCGCGCCACGCGGAAGGCATCGCCGAAGCCGCCGACATCGACGGCGTGCAGCGCTTGTATGCGTTCACGCCATTGCGCGGCACACTGGAGGATGCGCCGACCGCTTACGTGAGCATTGGCATTCCGTCGGAGTCGGCTTTCGCCGAAGCGGATCGGATTTTGCTGTTCAACCTGGTGGCGTTGGGACTGGTGGGCGTGATCGTCGTCGTCATGACATGGGCCGCCGGTAACCGGCTCATCCTGCGCCCGATCCACGCGCTGGTGCGGGCCACGCATCGCTTGGCGGCGGGCGACTTGAGCGCGCGCACCGGCCTGTCCGATTCGCGCCGGCCGGGCGAGCTGGGCCAGCTGGCCCACGCCTTTGACCAGATGGCCGAATCGCTGCAGCAACGGCAGATCGAGCGCGAGCAGGTCGAGGCCGCGCTGCGCAAGAGTGAGGAGTTATATCGCACGCTGGCTCGCAACTTCCCGAACGGCGCGGTGATCCTGTTCGATCACGATCTGCGCTACACGATTGCCGATGGCGCGGGCCTGGCCGAGGTCGGCTTGTCTAAGGAGATGCTGGAGGGGAAGACCGTTTGGGAAATCTTCTCACCTGAGACGTGCGCCATCCTCGAACCGCACTACCGCGCCGCGCTGACCGGAACTCCGGCGACGTTTGAAGTGCCGTTCGCCGATCGCCTGTACCTCATCTACACGCTCCCGATCCGTAACGAGCGCGGTGACATCTTCGCCGGCATGACGATGACGCAGGACATCACCGAGCAGAAGCGAGCCGGGCAATTGCTCGAACAGCGCGTCGAGGAACGCACGCGCGAGCTGTCGACGCTGTTGGACATTTCCCACAGTGTCGCATCGACGCTGGAGCTGAAACCGCTGTTGGGGTTGATCCTCAATCAACTCAAGGCCGTCGTCGATTACGTCGGCGCGACGATCTTCACGCTGCAAGACGAGGACCTGGTCATCCTGGATTACCGGGGGCCGATCTCTCTCGAGCGGGCGCGCAACCTGCGCTTCTCCTTATCGCGGGCGGGCGCGAACCGGGCCGTGATCCAACGTCGCCAACCGATCATCGTCGCCGACGTGCGCGGTGATTCCGAACTGGCGCGCGAATTCCAGAAAACGGCCGGCGCCGACCTGGAGACGACCTACGGCTACATTCGTTGCTGGATGGGCGTGCCCTTGATGATCAAGGAATGGGTGATCGGCATGTTGAGCATCGACCACGGCGAGCCGGGTTATTACACGGCCCGACACGCGCACTTGGCGCTGGCGATTGCCAATCAAGCCGCTATCGCCATCGAGAACGCGCGGCTGTACGAGCAGGCGCAGCAGTTGGCCGCGCTGGAGGAGCGCCAGAAACTGGCGCGCGAGTTGCACGACTCGGTGTCGCAGGCGCTGTATGGCATCGCCCTCGGCGCGCGCACCGCGCGCACGCTGCTCGATCGCGATCCGACTAAGA
>DATBWU010000052.1:0-9057 GCA_036514635.1 Anaerolineae bacterium
AGAACGGCGGATATGATCCCAGAGTCTACAGCGGCTTCGCCTTCGGCATGGGGCCGCAGCGCGTGACGATGCTCAAGCACGGCATCACCGACATTCGGTATTTCTGGCAGAACGATCTCCGGTTCCTTGAACAATTCTGAAAAACCACAGGGACACGGAGACACAGAGCGAGCCATCCAACTAACAAACTATCAAACCACTCCGGCTTTATCTGAGTGATGGAGTCGAGACATGAAAGTTCCACTATCCTGGCTCAAAGACTACGTGGACATCACCATCCCCGTCGAAGAACTGGCCGAGCGGCTGACGCTGGCCGGGCTGGAAGTCGAGCACATCGAATACATCGGCGTCGCGCCGACAGGCAAGGCGCAGATTCATGGCTCGGGCGAAGGATCGGCGCAGGAGGCCGGCCTGGTGTGGGATCGTGACACGATCGTAATCGGCCAGATCGTCGAGGTGCGCCCGCATCCCAACGCCGATCGGCTGGTGCTGGCCGACGTCGATTATGGGGGCAAGGAGACACACCAGGTCGTCACCGGCGCGCCGAACCTGTTTCATCTGAAAGGGCAGGGCCGGCTCGCCAGCGGGCCGAAAGTTGTCTATGCCAAAGAAGGCGCGCGATTGTACGACGGTCACCAACCGGGCCGTGTCGTCACGACACTCAAGCCGGCCAAACTGCGCGGCGTACCGAGCGACTCGATGGTGTGCTCCGAAAAAGAGCTGGGCATCAGCGACGAGCACGAGGGCGTGATCCTCCTCGACGACGTCGCTCCGGTCGGCATGCCTGCTGCCGATACCCTGGGCGACGTGGTGTTCGACATCTCCATCCTGCCCAATATCGCGCGGGCGATGTCGATTATCGGCGTGGCGCGCGAGGTCGCCGCACTCACCGGGAAGAAACTGCGCCAGCCGTCGTACGATGGGGTGCAGAAGGGGCCGTCGATCAGGGGGCAGATTGCGGTCGAGATCAAGAACCCCGATCTCAACCCGCGCTTCACGGCGATGCTGATCCAGGGCGTGAAGATTGGCCCGTCGCCGTACTGGATACAGCGGCGGCTGCGGCTGGCCGGGATGCGCCCGATCAACAACATCGTCGATGTGACCAACTACGTCATGCTCGAATTTGGCGAGCCGACGCACGCCTTCGACTACGACAGGCTCGTCGAGCGGGCCGGCGGCAAACCGCCCAAGATCATCACGCGGCTGGCGGAGCCTGGCCAGCGCCTGCTTACGCTCGACGGTGTCGATCGCGAATTGCAAGACTTCAATATGCTCGTCACCGATAGCGCCGGGCCGCTTGGCCTGGCCGGCGTCATGGGCGGCGGCGAAACCGAGGTGAGCGACTCCACGACGAGCGTGCTGCTGGAAGCCGCGAACTGGGACTTCATCAACGTGCGCAAGACGATGCAGGCGCAGAAGATCGCGTCGGAAGCGGGCACGCGCTTCGGGCGCGGCGTGCACCCGTCGCTGGCTGTGCTCGGCGTGAAGCGCGGCATCGAATTGATGCGGCAACTGGCCGGCGGCATGGTCGCCAAAGGCCTGATCGACGTGTATCCGAAGAAGGCCAAGACGGTCAAGATCGATCTGACAGATGCCGAGGTCGAGCGCATCCTCGGCTTCTCGATTCCGCTCAAGCAAATCGTCAAGATACTCCAATCGCTCGAATTCCGGTGTGAGGTTCCAGACCCGGTCAGAAAGACTGCCCGCCGATCTCAATCCGCAACACTTGCACCTGCGCTGCGCTCCGGCGCAAGTGCAGGTGTCCGCAATCCACAATCCACAATCCGTGTGACAGTGCCCGATCATCGTTTGGACTGCACCGGCCCGCACGATCTAATCGAAGAGATTGCGCGCATTTACGGCTACGACCGTATCCCGCGCACACCGATGTATGACGAAATGCCGCCGCAGCACGGCAATCCCGATCTGGAGCTGGAAGAATTAGTTCGTGATGCGCTGGTCGATGCAGGCTTGCAGGAAGTGGTGACGCACGCCATGACGACGCCTGCGCGCGAGGCGATGGCCTTTGCACCGGGCACGCCGCCCGACGATCGCCCGTATGTGATGATCGCCAATCCGATCAGCGCGGAGCGCACGCACATGCGCCACTCGCTGATCGCGCCGCTGTTGGACACGCTGGCGCTCAACGTCCGACATCATCCCACCGTCGCGATCTTCGAGATCGGCAAAGTATATCTGGCGAGCGAGGACGGTCCGCTGCCCGACGAGCCGCGCCGCCTGGCGATCGCTCTGATAGGGCCGCGCGAGCCGGAGTCGTGGAAGGGTAGTGACACCGCGCCGATGGATTTCTACGATCTGAAGGGTGTTATCGAAGCCGTGCTCGACGCGCTGCACATCGACGGTGTGCGTTACGAGCCGGGCGATCATCCATTGTACTATCCAGGCCGCACAGCGAAGCTCATCGTCGGCGATCGCGTCGCCGGCTCGTTCGGCGAGGTTCATCCTTTAGTGCGAGCGGCGTTCGATCTGTCTACAGAGCCGGCGCAGTCGGTACTGGCCGCCGAACTCGACTTCGAGCGGCTGGCGCAGCACGCGCAACGGATGTTCCGCGTGAGCGACGTGCCGCGCTATCCCTCGGTCACAGAGGATTTGGCCGTTATCGTGGACAAGGATGTGACGGCAGAGGCAGTGCGCGCTACAATCCTCGAATCGGGCGGCACGTTGCTGCGGAGCGTGTCGCTGTTCGACGTGTTCAAGGGCGAGCAGATTGGTTCGGGCAAGAAGAGCCTGGCGTACCGGCTGACGTATCAGGCCGCCGATCGCACGCTCACCGACGGCGAGGTGGCCCAGGTGCGCCAGACGATTGTGCAGCATCTGAAGGAGAAGTTAAGAGCCGTGTTGCGGGGGTAAGTAGGTGCGAGACTCAGACTCGCACCTATCTTTCATCGGAATGGCAACTGGACGGTGAAGGTGCTGCCCTGGCCCGGTTCGCTTTCGAGACGAATCGTGCCGTCGTGATGCTGCACCACGGCGCGCACCAGCGGCAGGCCGATGCCGATGCCGCCGAAGAGATGATCGCCTTTCTTATCGAGCAGGTGGAAACGATCGAAGATGTGGGCGACGACGTCTGACTCGATGCCCACGCCGGGGTCTTTCACCGAAATAACCGCGTGCGGCCCTTCGCGCTCAACTTTCACGACGATGTCGCCGCCGTCCGGACTGAACTTGATCGCGTTGTCGAGCAATGCCAGGATCGCCTGGCGCAGACTATCCTCATCGCCGCGCAGGCGAGGCAGTCCCGCTTCGATCTCCATCAAGATGCGCAGTCCGCTCTCGCGCACTTTGGGCAGTTCCTGCTCGACGATGCTGCGCACCAGGCTCTCCAGGTTGAGCAGTTCCATCTGCGGGACGATCAGTTCGATCTCTTGCAGGAACAGAATGTTGTTGACCAATCGCACGATCTGGTCGAAGTTGGCCGTCAGCGCCTCCACCGCCCGATCCATGTCCGCGCCCTTCAACATGCCCGCCTTCAGCAGGTGCATGTAGCCCTTCACCGATGTGAGCGGCGTGCGCAGCTCGTGCGAGACGACCGTCAGGAACTCGCTGCGGCGATCGACTTCGCGCTTCAAATCGGCGTAAGCCTGCTCGAGCTCGTCGTTCTTGCGGCGCAACTCGGCGATCGACCGCTGGTCGGCGTCGTGCAGGCGCATCGCCACCGCGCGCATCACGGCGACAGCCATCGCGGGGTTGTGTTTGAGGTAGGTCGTGAAGTCGTCTTTGGAGATCTCCAGCAGCGAAGTGTCTTCGAGCGTTGTCACCGTCGCCGCGCGGGGAATGTCGATCACGAGCGCCAGCTCGCCGAAGAACTCGCCCGGTCCCTGGCGTGTGAGGACACGCGAAGTCTCACCGTCGAGCAGCTTGCTGATCTCGACCGTGCCCGACTCGATGATGAAGAAGGTGTCACCCGATTCGCCTTCGCGGCAAATGACCGTGCCCGCCGGGTATTGGCACTGCCTCACCAAACTGGCGATGTACGACAACCACGAGTCGGTCAGTCCGGGGAAGACTTCGCGGAGGAACTCGGTTCGTTCAGCCACAATGTTCACAGGCGGCTCCATGCGTACCCCCGCCTGGATTGTAGCATGACCGAAGAAGTGGTCGGGTTGCGATTCGGTTACGAGTTGGATGGCTTCACCGGGACAGGGGCGAGGTCAAGCTGCCGCGCCACAATTGGAGCAGAAGGCCGCGCCGGGGCGCACTGATCGGCCACAGTGTGCGCAAGCGCGTGAGGCCGCCCGGTCGATCGGCCGGCCGCACTGCGGGCAAAACTGCGCGTTGGCCGGAATCTGCGCGCCGCACGTCTCGCACGCCACGGAACCGATGGCGGGCCGCCGTGCGCTCCGCATCGCGGGACGCCTGCGCAGCGCCAGCACCGACACGACAGCCGCCGCAGCCACGCCGACGACACACATCGCCGCGATCGCGCCCGCCGGGCTGTTGCTCGTCGATGCGTTGACGAGGGTAGGCGGAAGCGCGCCGCCAGCGTCAGGCGGCGTGCCCGGCGCTTGCCGTGGAGGAGCGGGCAGCCGCAACACGCCCGCTCCGGTTGCGTCGCTTCCTGCTGCGCTCTGCACCGGGATCGCATTGGCGAGCAGGGACGTGCGCACATCGCTTGCCGTGAATTCAGGATACGCGCTCCAGATCAACGCCGCTGCGCCCGCGATGTGCGGCGCAGCCGCCGACGTGCCGTAGAACACTTCCGGCGCGTAAACAGCGACCGACACGCCATCCGGGCCGAGCAGCTCCGGCTTCTGCCGGCCGTCGTTAGTAGGGCCGTAGGAACTGAACGCTTCCAGCGCATCGTTCTGGAAGAAGACCGCGCCGACGGTCAGCGCGCCGCGTGCATCGGCGGGCGTCGCCAGGCTGTGCGAGGGCGTCGTGTGTTCCATGCTGCGTGCTTCGTGGATGTACAGGTCGAGCCGCCCCGCGCGAGTTGTGCTCACCGCCTGCACGGCGACGTAGTACGTGCCCTGATCGTCGAAGCGGTACAGAATCTGCTCGACCGGCGCGCGGTTGCCCGCCTGCACGTTGCGCGATGACGCCAGGACTACGCCGTCGCGATCGAGCAGGTACACATCGTAGTCCTGGCTCGCCAGCGGCCAGTCGTCCCAGTTCAAGACGATCTGAGTCGACTGATCGGGCGCGGGCCGGAAGGCGAGCAACGAACTGGATGGGTTGAAGTCGTTGAAACCGTCATCGTCGGCATCGGCGAAGGTGAAGCGCAAGTGCTCGGTGGCGCTGTTGCCGGAAGAGTTGATCCACAACACGCCCTGCGCGACGGCGCGGTCGGCCAGCTCGGCGTCGCGCCCGGTGCCGTCCATTGGCCCGGCCAATCCACCCGCCGAATGCGAGATGATCTGCACGTCCTGCTCCAGCAGCCAATCGACCGCATTGCCCATGCTCACGTCGCCGCCATCGTAATAAGCCAGGTAGAGCGCGGCGTCGGGCGCAACATCGTGCATGATCTCGGCGACCGCCGTGCCATGATTTTCGCCGGTCGCATCCGGCTCAACGCCGCCGACGAACGATTGAATCGTCAGGTCGTGTGGCAGCTCGCGGCCCAGCAGATCGCGGTATCCGTCGAAGCCCTGATCGAGAATGCCGATCTTAACGCCACGGCCGGTGAAGCCGGCCGTGTGCCACTGATCGGCGTTGAGGGTGAAGACCCCTTCACTCACAATCGCGTCGAGCGCCGGCCGGCGGACGGGTGGTGAGCCGCTTCGCCCCTGCGGCGCGCTCGGCGGGCTGAACTGCAAGCCGACGACGTGCTCCAGGTCACGGATGCGCTCGAACACCGCCGCCGGGTCATCCGACTGCGCGGCCTCGACGATCACCTCTAGTGGGATGCTGATGTCGATCAGGTCTCGATACGTGCCGATGATGTTGGCGCCGAGGGCCTGCAAGTCTTGAATCAAACGCGCCGTGTCAGGCGTATCGACGATGAGCGTGACGCGCACGTGGTTGTCGGGCGTGAGCAGCCCGCGCGTGCGCGCCAGTTCTTCGGCGGCTTCGATGCCGCCTCGCTCGTACGCGACGACGAAGTCTTTGTAAGCCGAATCGACGTTGGGATCGCGCAGCAAGCGCTCCAGGCGTGGGAACTGCTGCGCCAGATCGTCGATCGACGGCAGCGTGATCGTCACTTGCGGCGGCGGCGGGAAGGTCGGCGTGACGATCGAAGCATTTGGATTGCCGGGCAGAAAGAACATCCACGCCGCAGCGATGAGCAACACCAGGACAAAGATGAGGATGAGGCGGATTCGAGATTGAGGCATTCGACCGGCGACTATGGGCTGCCGACCGTGCGGGGCGCTTGGATCTCAAATGTGAGATCGGGGCCGTTGAGATAGATGTAGAAATGATTCAAGATGTCCCGCCCGATCAAGGCGTAATCTTCTGCGATGGGAATGACTTCGCTACGGCGAATTCGCGCATCCGGCAGTTCGATGCCAACCGTGTAGGTGCGGACCGTGGTTGGAGCAGCGTCGATACCCGAAATAACGATCTCGCTCTCCGGCTCCAGTCGCCAGGCTTTCAGGAGGTCAAGCGGGATGGCTGAAATATCGGCTGCTGTGTCCAACTTGGCTAAGATTGTATCGCGCTGGTTCGCATTGTCCGGCACAAAGATATCGATCGTCAGCGCAGGTGCGGGAGGCGAAAAGCGCTGGTCGTATGGGCGTTTCACGATCGGATCACCCTGCGATGTGGGAAGTAATAGACATGCGGCTGATCGGTGATCTGTTGCACGTACATAGAAACCTGGCCGAGGCGTTCATGCACGCGATCGATGACCTGTATCTTGTCGTCACCGACCTCGACGACCTGACCGTTGACAATGGCGACGAATTGGCCGGGATACCGTTTCAGCAGCTCGGGTTTCAGCGCTTGAAACGCCGCTTTCTCGCGCTCGAAGCCGGATGAGGCCGTATCGGTTGCCGTCTGAGGCAATTGAGACTGCGCGCGCAGAGACTCGTAATCCTCAATCGGCAAGATGACAGCGATTCGTTGTCCATCGGCCTCGATGAAGACGGGTTCTTTGATGATCAGTTTTTCAGCCATTGCGCACCTCGCCAATCGATCTGGCCGTGAGCCAATTATACCCCATTGTGATCTGCGTTCTCGGCGTTCTCGGCGGAAAGGGAGAGACTACCCGGCTCGCGTGACCAGGCGGAATGTCAGCACCACCTGGCCGCAGCGCACGCGGTCGCCGTCGCGCAGCAGGGCTTCTTCGCCGACCGCGATGCGGCGTCCGTTTAGAAAAGTGCCGTTGGTGCTACCCGCGTCTTCGATCAGCCAGGCATTGCCGCGTTGGCGCAAGTGCGCGTGCAGCCGCGAGACGCCGCGCGTCGCGCCGCCGTGCGGATCGAGATCGATGTCAGGAAAGATCTGGTTGAGTTTGTCGGCGCGGCCAATCGTCAACTCCGACTTGGGCGGCAGAGCGATGTGACTGCCTGCATCGAGCACAAAGTGCGTGCCGGGCACGCCCGCCTCGTTGTGCCGGGCGGCGGCCTGAGCCGGAAAGGGCCGCGTCGGCGGGTGCTCTCGCAGCGTCGCGCCGCACTTCGGGCAGTATCGGCCCAGCGTGTTGACCATCGCGCCGCAACGCGGGCAAGTCGCGTGTCGCGCCACCATCGGCGTGTACGTCGCGTCGAACGATCCCCCGAACGACTGCGTCAGCGCCATCTGCAGCGCGTTGACCATTTCTTCCATCGACTGGTAGCGGCTGCCCGGATTCTTGGCCATCGCTCGCAGGATGATCGCCTCGCCCATCGCCGGCAGGCTACGGTTGATCGCGCTGGGCGGCTCGGCGGCGGCGTTCACCTGTTGCATCAGGATTTCGAGCGGCGTGCCTTCGCGGAACGGCTTTCGGCCGGTGACCACCTCGTACAGCACAACGCCCAGCGAGTAAATGTCGCTGCGCGCGTCGGCCTCCCCCGCCTGCGCCTGCTCCGGCGACAGGTAGTACGGCGTGACGATCTCATCGCCGGCGGCGACGAGCGGCCGGCTGGCGGGCCGGGTCTTCAGGATGCTGAAGTCGCTGAGCAGCGGCCACTCGTCCTGCGCCAGCAAGATGTTGCTCGGCTTGAGGTCGTGGTGCGTCACGCCCTGGCCGTGGGCATAAGCCAGCGCGCGTGCCGCCGGCAGCAGCAGCGCCGCGGCCGCACTCCACTCGATGGGTTGGTCAGTCAAGTATCGCGCCAGCGTAGGACCTACGATATAGTCCATGACGATGTAGGCCAGGCCCTCGCTCTCGCCGAAGTCGTACACCGTCACGATGTGCGGATGGCGCAGTTTGGCCGTGGCGCGCGCTTCGCGATTGAAGCGTGGCAGGAAGGCCGGGTTCGCCGTGACCTTCGGATCGACGACCTTGATCGCGACCCAGCGATCCTGCCCTTCATCGTAGGCGCGATATACCGTCGCCAGAGAGCCTTGCCCGATCGGCTCCGTGAGGAGGTATCGGCCCAGAACCTTACCGGTCAAATCCATTATGACTCCACCCGCACGGCGATCACGCTGATGTTGTCCGTGCCGCCGGCCGCGTTGGCCGCGTCGATCAGGCCGCGACACGCCTCCATCGGCGTGGGCGCGCCGTGCGTGATGGCGGCGATGGTCTGCGCGTCGTGCACCATCTCCCACAAGCCGTCCGAGCACAGCAGCAGCGTATCGCCGACGTGCAAATTCTCTTCGAAGATGTCGACCTCGATCTTCGGATCGCGCCCCAGCGACCGCACGATGACGTTGCGGGCCGGGTGCGTGAAGGCATCTTCCGGCTTCACGTTGCCCGATTCGATCAGCCCGGCGATCAGCGAATGGTCGCGCGTGATCTGCCGGATCTCCTTTCCCCGCAGCAGGTACACACGGCTGTCGCCGACGTTACCGATGATGGCCCGGTCGCTGTGCACCAGGGCCATCGTCAAGGTCGTGCCCGCGTTGCCCGCTTCCGCCGGCTTTTCTCGCGTCAGGCCGAACACCGACAGGTTGCCCGTCTGTACCGCGCTCACCACGCGCTCGCGCAGCGAGGCGCTGGACGGCGGGCGG
>DATBWU010000053.1:0-55174 GCA_036514635.1 Anaerolineae bacterium
GTACGGCGGCGTCTTCCCGGAGATGGCCTCCCGCATGCACGTCGAGACGATCACGCCGGTGATCCGCGAGGCCATGCAGCAGGCGTCGCTCACGTGGGACAATCTAACCGCGATCGCGGTGACGTATGGCCCCGGCCTGCCCGGATCGCTGCTCGTCGGCCTGAATGCGGCCAAAGGTATCGCGTTCGGACGCGGCCTGCCGCTGATCGGCATCAATCACCTCGAAGGGCACGTCTACTCGCACTGGCTCAAAGTGACGGACGACGCCGTGATGGGCAACGCCTTATCGTTTCCGCTGTTGATTCTCATCGTCAGCGGCGGGCATACCGAGTTGATTTTGATGCGAGATCATCTCGCGTACGAGAAGCTCGGCGCGACGCTCGACGATGCGTCGGGCGAGGCGTTCGACAAAGTCGCCCGACTGCTGGGGTTAGGCTATCCGGGCGGCCCGGCGATCGAGCGCATCGCCACGTCCGGCGATCCGATGCGCTTCGAGTTCGCCATGCCCAAGGTCAATCACGAGTTCGCGTTTTCGTTCTCCGGCCTCAAAACGGCGGTGCTGCGCACGGTGCAATCGTACGGTCCGACCGATGGCCGGGGTCAGGTGCCCGCCCGCGTGCCGATACCCGATCTGGCCGCATCGTTTCAGCGCGCGGTCGTGCATCAACTGGTGGAGAAGACGATCGAAGCGGCGAACCGGCATCGCGTTACAGAGATCCTGATTTCGGGCGGCGTATCGGCGAATCGGTCGTTGAGAGAGACGATGGCGCGCCGCGCGAGCATCCCGGTGCGTTGGCCACCGATGTGGCTGTGCACCGACAACGCGGCGATGATCGGCGCGGCGGCGCATCATCGATACCTCGCCGGTCAGCGCGATGGGTGGGAGTTGGACATCGAGCCAAACCTCAAACTGGCCTGAGTTGATCCACGAAGGCACACGAAGGGGCACGAAGATGACGGATTTGGCCCTGAAGGATGAGGTCTACGCTGTCATGGGTGCAGCAATGGAGGTTCACAGCCAGCTTGGGCCTGGGTTTCTGGAGGCGGTGTATCAAGAGGCGTTGGAGTTGGAGTTGCTGGCGAAAGGGATTCCTTTTGAGGCGCAGAAGCCGATTGGCATTTATTACAAGGGTCAACTGCTAAAGAAGGAATACGTCGCGGACCTTGTGTGCTACGAGCAAATCATCGTTGAGCTGAAGGCGCTTGAACGGCTGTCGACTCGCGAGGAAGCGCAACTCCTGAACTATCTGAAGGCGACCGGTTTACGCGTGGGCCTGTTGATCAACTTCGGCAGTCACGGCAAACTCGAATGGCAGCGGTATGTAAGATAATCCACAAAGGTACACGAAAAGGCACGAAGAAGAAAACTTCGTGTTCCTTCGTGTGACTTCGTGGATCAATTCTGGAGAGGGATGATGAAAGAGGCGGTGATTGTCGATGCGGTGCGGACGCCGATCGGGCGGCATGGCGGCGTGTTGAAGGACGTGCGGCCCGACGACCTGGCTGCGATCGTGCTGAAGGCCATCGTCGAGCGGACGAAGATCGATCCGGCGATCGTCGAGGAAGTGTATTTCGGCTGCGCGAATCAAGCGGGCGAGGACAATCGCAACGTGGCGCGCATGGCCGCGCTGCTGGCAGGCTTCCCGAAGGAAGTTGCGGCGGTGACGTTCAATCGGCTATGTGCGTCGAGTCTGGCAGCGGTCAACGCGGCGGCGCACGCGATCAAAGCCGGCGAGGGCGACGTGTATGTCGCGGGCGGTGTGGAGAGCATGACGCGCGCGCCGTGGTCGATGCCCAAGTCGAGCGAGCCGTTTCCGCGCGGCGATGTGAAGATGTACGACACGACGCTCGGCTGGCGTTATCCCAACCCAAAGCTGGAGGCGATGTTCCCGCTCGAAACGATGGGCGAGACGGCGGAGAACATTTACGCGATGACGGCGCAGAGCGCCCGGTCGATCACGCGCGAGGAGCAGGACGAGTTCGCCTATCAGAGCCAGATGCGTTGGAAGGCCGCGCACGATGCGGGGCGATTCAAAGACGAGATCGTGCCGGTGATCATTCCGCAGCGCAAGGGCGATCCGATCGCCGTCGAGACGGATGAGCATCCGCGCCCGGACACGACGCTGGACAAACTGGCGAAGCTCGGCCCGGCCTTCCGCAAAAGCGGCACAGTGACGGCGGGCAATTCGTCGGGCCTGAACGACGGCGCAGCAGCGATCTTGATGATGAGCGCCGACAAGGCGCAAGCACTCGGCCTGAAGCCGATGGCGCGCATCGTCGCAGGCGCGGCGGCCGGCGTCGATCCGCGCACGATGGGCTTGGGGCCGATTCCGGCCACGCGCAAAGCACTCGCCCGCGCCGGGCTGACGATCGAGCAGATCGACCTGATCGAGCTGAACGAAGCCTTCGCCGTGCAGGTGCTGGCCTGCGCGCGCGAGTTGAATATCCCCCCGGACAAGTTGAACGTGAACGGCGGCGCGATCGCGTTGGGGCATCCATTGGGTTGCTCAGGCGCGCGCATCTTGACGACGCTGCTGCACGAGATGAAGCGGCGCGGCAACCGCTACGGCCTGGCGACGATGTGTGTCGGCGTGGGGCAGGGCGAAGCCGTTATTGTCGAAATGTAGAATGCAGAATGCGGAATGCGGAATGTCGGGCAGTGGGCAATCCGCAATCTACAATCCGAAATCAGCAATCGACATGGCGTGACGGATTCGCCTCCACGGGGTTTTTATTTGTGTCAGGCTGAGTCGACGAAGGGCATCATCCCCGGCATTAACAGGCAGCGCACATCATCCCTACAGGAGAGACAGGTATGGCGGCAGCGACCGGCGACTGGAAGCGGCAGATCAAGGGCGTGATCAGTTTAACGCGACACAAGGAGTACGTCATATTCGTCGTCGTCACCACGTTGCTCGGCGCGCGCGTTTCCGGCGCGCAAATGGATTGGCGATTGCTCATCGTGCTGATCGCCAACTGGCTTGCCGTGGGTTTCTCGTTCATGATCAATGACGTAGAAGATGCACCGGACGATGCGCTGAACCCGGCCAAGGTTAATCGCAACCCCGTATCGGCGGGGCACATCTCGCCCGCTGTCGGTTACGCCGCGTCCTTCGCGGTGGCGATTCTGGCAGCGGTGGCCTATTTGTTTCTCGGCCCGATTCCCTTCTGGCTGGGCATGGCCTGCCTGGCGATCGGGCTGGTGTACTCGTGGCGCGTCGTGCGCCTGAAGAGTATCCCGGTCGTCGATCTGATCTCGCACGGCCTGCTGCTAGCCGGTCTGCAACTGCTGTGCGGCTACTTCACCTTCGCGCCGAACGGCGGCGGCAACTGGATCGCGCCCTTCGGCTTCGTTGTATCGATCAGCCTGTACGGCGAACTGTTCAACGAGGTGCGCGATCTGGAAGGCGACTTGAAAGCCGGCGTCACGCACACGGCGGCATTGATCGGCGAGCGCGCGGCGCACGTGTTGATGTACTCGCTGCTGGTGGGCGCAGGTGTGTCGTTCACGTATGCGGTTATCATGGGCCTGATCCCGCTGTGGGTATTGGCCGTGATGTTCTCGCTCGGCGCAGTGATCCTGGCAAGACCGATCCTCAAGATGAAGCGCGGCTCGGCGATGGACCTGACCGGCCCATTGCACGTCCCGATCCAGGTCGTCGGCGCGATCACGATGATTGCGTGGGTCGCCGCCGACTTTCTCTTGCGGTAAGCGGCGGACTGCCTCTCGATGGGGCGTTGGCGAGCCACGGCGGCCCATTTCACCGCAGAGCGCGCGGAGGACGCCGAGATATGTTGAAACCTCTGCGGCCTCAGCGTTCTCTGCGGTAAGAGCAGTACGGTAGAAAGGGACCGCCGGGCGGCGAAGCGGGGTTCTGCGTTTGAGTTTGTCACCTGAATGGAGGATAATATCGAGCGTGGCCGCAGTGCGGTCGCGCTCGATGTGTTGATCAGGAGAGGCGATGTTCGATTCGAGCAACACGCTTATCGGTCTATTGTGCCTGGGGGGCGGCATCGCCTTCGCGTTCTTTTGGCCGTTGGGCCGCAAGAACGCTAGCCATTTTCTCTTCAACCTCGTCATCATCGCGCTGTTCGTCGTCGCGGCCTTCAACCTGATCTCGAAAGGCATGGTCGAGTCCGACGTGACGGTGCTGTTGATTGGCCTGGGCGCCGGCATCGTCGCGGTGGTGATCCGCAGCATTCGGCGCTGGCTGCACTATTTCCAGGGCGTGGTCGCGCGGCGCACCAGCCCGTACTACTGGTACTCACGCGCATTTCGAGCGAGGAGGCGGCGATAGCGCGCTCTCCTCTCCGGGATATATGGTAAGGTATGAAAGCCCTCGTCACCGGCGGCACCGGCTTCCTCGGCGCGAACCTGGCGGCCGGCTTGATCGAGCGCGGCTGGTCGGTTCGGATTTTGCGCCGATCGACCTCGCCGCTCGACGCGGTGAGGGATTTGACTGTCGAGCACGCCATCGGCGATGTGCTGGAGCCGGAGACGCTGTCCGAGGCAATGAGCGGCGTCGACGTGGTCTTTCACGTCGCCGCAATTTCGATCTACTGGCGCAGCACGCCCGGCACGATCTACAAGGTGAACGTCGACGGCACGCGCAACGTGCTGGATGCTGCGCGCCGGGCGAGTGTGAAGCGCGTCGTATTCACCAGCAGCGGGGCGGCGGTCGGCATCGTGAGAGGCCGTCCCTCGAACGAAGACGATCCCTACAACGAAGACATCGCACACTTTCCCTACGGCCACAGCAAATGGCTCGCCGAAGAAGTCGTGCGCCAGGCGGTGAGGCAGGGCCAGGATGTGACGATCGTCAACCCGTCGGTGATCGTCGGCCGGTGCGACTTGAACTGGGGATCGGGCAGCATTATCAAAGAGGTCGTTGGGCGGCGCGTGCCCGGTGTGCCGCCGGGCGGTGTGAATTACGTCGCCGTGCAGGATGTGGTAGCCGGGCACATCGCAGCAGCCGACAAGGGCCGGCCCGGCGAGCGCTACTTGTTGACCGGCGAGAACCTGACCCACCGGCAGTTGATGGACACTGTCGCCCGCGTCGTCGGCGTGGAGCCGCCGCGCTGGAATATGCCGCGCTGGATTTTCCCGCCGCTGGCGCTCGCGGCGAAAGTCGCCTCCAAGATCGGTGTGCGCCTGCCGATGGATTCGACGCAGCTCCTGCTCAGCCGCGAGTTCATCTGGTTCGATAACGCGAAAGCGCGGCGCGAGCTGGGCCGGCCCACTCCGTGCACGCCGATCGAGCAGGCGGTGAGGGAGGCGTACGAGTGGTATCGGCAGAATGGGTATCTGAAACTGGTAAAACGTGAAACGTAAAGCGTAAGCGTGAATTACGTTTTACGCGTCACGTTTCACATTCCTGTTGAGGAGGACAGCATGGAATATCGAAACCTGGGCCGGACGGGCCTGAAAGTCTCTCGTCTGTGCATGGGGTCGATGAACTTCGGATGGACTGCGCCGGAAGAGAACGCCTATCGGGTGTTCGATGCGTTCGTCGCGGCGGGCGGCAACTTCATCGACACGGCCAACGTGTATTCGCGCTGGGCGCAGGGCAATCCCGGCGGCGTAGCCGAGACGTTCATCGGGCGCTGGCTGAAGAAGACGAGCGTGCCGCGCGATCAGCTCGTCATTGCGACTAAGGTGCGCAGCCGGATGGGCGACGGCCCGAACGACGAGGGCCTGAGTCGCAAGCACATCCTGGATCAGGCCGAGGCCAGCCTGCGCCGCTTGCAGATCGACACTATCGATCTGTACCAGGCGCACTGGTACGACGGGAATGTGCCGATCGACGAAACGCTGCGCGCGTTCGACGATCTGGTGCATCAGGGCAAGGTGCGCTACATCGGCTGCTCGAACTACCCGGCGTGGCGCTTGATGCAGGCGCTGTGGACCAGCGAGCAACTCGGCCTGGCGCGCTACGCTTCGCTCCAGCCGCACTACAACCTGATCCACCGCGCCGAGTTCGAGCGCGAATTGCGCGACGTGTGCACAGTCTATGGATTGGGCGTGATCCCGTATTCTCCACTGGCAGGCGGTTTCCTCACCGGCAAGTATCGCAAGGGTGAACCGCCGCCGGCCGGCACGCGCGGCGTGGACAGCCCGCGCATCAAAGGCTACCTGGAGACGGAGACCAGCTTCGCGGCAATCGATCACTTGCGTGAACTGGGTCGAGCGCGCGGCAAGACGGTCGCGCAGATGGCGCTGGCCTGGCTGCTGACCGATCCGCTGATCACGTCGCCGATCATCGGCGCAAACACAGTCGAGCAGTGGAATGAAATTGCCGGCGCGCTGGACGTCACGTTGAGCGAGGACGAAAAGAAGGAACTCGACGAACTGACGAAGTGGGAGTCGTGATTTCGGATTGACGATTTCAGATTGCGGATCGGGGAAGACGCCAGGCATGAAGTTCGACGCCAATATCGGTTTCAACATCGACTTGAAAGACGTGCCCTCATACGCTCGCGCTGCCGAGGCGATCGGCTTCGACGCGCTGTGGGCAAGCGAGACGCGGCACGATCCATTCTTGCCGCTGCCGCTCATCGCCGAGCATACGCAGCGCGTTCACTTCGGCACGGCGGTCGCGATCGCGTTCGCGCGCAGCCCGGTTGCAGTCGCGCACGCGGCGTGGGACCTGGCTCGACAGTCGAGCGGGCGTTTCATCCTCGGCCTCGGCACGCAGGTGAAGGCGCACATCGAGCGGCGCTTCGGCATGGCGTGGGGGCCGCCTGTCGCCAGGCTGCGCGAGTTCGTGCAGGCGATGCGCGCCGTGTGGGATTGCTGGCAAAACGGCGCGCGGCTGAACTTTCGCGGCGAGCATTACAAGGTTACGCTGATGACGCCGTTCTTCAGCCCCGGCCCGATCGAGCACCCCGCCATCCCGATCTACGTCGCCGGGGTCGGCGCGCCGCTGTGCCGCTTGGCCGGCGAGGTCGCCGACGGTTTCGTCGTGCACCCGCTGAATACATCGAAGTATCTGGCCGAAATCGTCCGTCCGGCGATCGAAGCCGGCGCGAAGAAGGCCGGTCGTTCAGCGCGTGAGGTCGTCGTGTCGGGGTCGGTGTTCGTGGCGCTGAATGCTGCGGAGCGCGAATCGGTTCGGGCGCAGATTTCGTTTTACGCTTCGACGCCGTCGTATCGCCCCGTGCTCGATTTGCACGGCTGGGGCGCGATCGGCGAGCAGTTATCGGCGTGCGCCGCGCGGGGCAAATGGGATGAGATGCCCGCGCTGGTCACAGACCCGATGCTCGATGCGTTCGCCGTCGTCGCCACGTGGGACGACGTGGCCGCGCGGGTGCGCGCGCGCTACGAGGGACTGGTCGATCGGATCGGGTTCTATCGGCCCTTCGTGCCCGGCCCGGAAGACGAGCGCTGGAGGGCGGCGGCGGTTCAGCTACAGATTTAACCGCGGAGAACGCAGAGGGCGCTGAGATGGCTGATTCAACATGAGAACCTTGAAGGACGGAATATGCCGCGTGGTGAATAATCTGTAGTTCTCTGCGATCTCTGTGATCTCTGCGGTGAAACAACAGTATGAAAGGAGAACAGCCATGTCGCAACGATTCGAGCATTGCCGTTTGGCCGAGAACAAGATCGCCTACCTGGGGCGCGCCGGGATGTTCGAGGACAAGTCCGACTCGGCGGGTAATGAGTACAAAGCGTGGGATCATCTGGAGAAGGACGGCTGGGAGTTGGTCTCGGTCGTCGTCGACAGGAGCGGCCAGCACGTCGCGTATTTCAAGCGCCCGGTAGGGAAGTAGCCGCCACCGCTGGTGATTGCACACATCTTGAATGCTCGCCGACCGCGCGGACGCGGGCCTGGAGCACTCGCGGATAATCACCATCGCCACCGGCTTTGCTTTCGATTCAGTCCTCAGGTACAATCGCGCCCGGAGTCGGGCATGGAACAAGACCGCACGGCCAATCGCACGCTGATCGTTTTGCTGACGATCGCCGTGTCGATTTACCTGCTCGAAAAAATGGGTAGCGCGGCGGCGTCGCTGAGCAACGTGATCTTGCTGCTGGCGCTGTCGTGGCTGGTGGCGTTCACGCTGCGTCCGGCGGCGGAGTGGCTGGCCAATGGCATCGTGCCGCACCGCGCCATCGCGTGGGTGCGTCGCCGGTATAGCGATCGCTGGGCCGACCGGCTGGCCCGCCTGCATCTCTCGTACGGACTGGCGGTGCTGGTCGTGTACGTGCTGCTGCTGGCTGTCTTCGTCTATGGTCTGCTGGCGCTGGTGCCCGTCGTGGTCGAGCAAGTCACGCAACTGGCGCTCACCATCGATCGGCTCACGACGGATCTGCCCGGCTCGATTCAACGCATCATCGAGTGGCTGAGCAATCTGCGCGAGACGCTCATCCGTGACTTCAAGATCGACCCCACCGCGATCCCGGTGCCGCAGGACTTGATCTCGCAGTTGGGCAATCTCGTGGGGAGCATCGCGGCGGGCCTGGGCCAGTTTGTGCTGGGGGTTGTATCGTTCCTGGCGCAGGTGCTGCTCGTCCTGCTGATCAGCGCCTACATCATGATCGACGGCCGGTCACTTTCGGCGCAGTTGATGCACGTGTTGCCCGATCGCTTTGCGGATGAGGTGCGGCTGGCGCTGGCGGCGATCGATCGCACCTTCGGCGGCTTCATTCGCGGCACGCTGTTGCAGGCCTTCATCTACGGCGTCGTCGTGACGGTGCTCATGCTCGCCTTCGGCGTGGAGTTCGCCGTCGTGGTCGGTGTGGCGTGCGGCATCCTGATGTTGATCCCATACGCCGGCGGGTTGATCGGCCTGTTGCTGCCATTGCTGGCAGGACTCTTGCAGTCGTCGCCGAACACGCTGCTGCTGATCGTGCTGTTGTTCGCGTTTCAGATCGTCCTGTTCAACCTGATCATGCCGCGCATCCTCAGCCAGTCGTTGCGCATGCCGACACTGCTGGTGTTCGTCGCCCTGATCGTCGGCGGGCAGTTGCTGGGCGTGTGGGGCCTGCTGTTCGCGGTGCCCGTCGCGGGCGCGTTGTATTCGATCGGCCTGGCGCTTCTGCATCGCGCCAAGTACAAGACCGAGCTAGACGTACCGGAAGGCGGGGGGCACGCGAGTGGCTGAACGCGCGGCCCAATTGCGCGGAGCCGATCCGCACGCCGGAGAAGCCTTCGCGTTCGATGGCGGGCCGATCGGCTGTGTGTTGATCCACGGCTTCACCGCCGCCCCGCGCGAGATGCGCCCGCTGGGTCGATACCTTAACACGCGCGGCAAGGTGACGGTGCGCGGTGTGCGCCTGGCCGGGCACGGCACTCGACCGGAAGACCTGGCCCGCACGACGTGGCGCGACTGGTACGCTTCTGCGCTGGAGGCTGTGCGCGATTTGCGAACGCGATGCCACCGCGTGTTCGCCGGCGGACTGTCGCTGGGCGGCGCGCTCTCACTGCTGCTCGGCGCGCGCGGCGAAGTCGATGGCGTGCTCTCGATCTCGACGCCGCTGCACCCGTTCGATCGACGCCTGAAGTATGCGCGCCTGGTTGCGCCGTTCAAGCCGTACTCGCCCAAGGCGTTGGCCGACCTGCACGATCCGGCCGCGCTGGCCGACCACGCCGACTATCTGCGCATCCCCACGCGCGCGGCGGCGGAATTGTACCGGGTGACGCGCGAACTCGAGCGCGCGCTGCCGCGCGTCCACGTGCCGCTCCTGGTCATCCACTCGCGGCTCGATCGGGTTGTCCCACCCGCCGACGCGCAGCGCATCTACGACCGCGCCGGAGGACTCGATAAGCGCCTGGTGTGGTTGGAGCGCGGCGGGCACATCGCCACGGAAGACTACGACCAAGACATCGTCTTCGAAGAGGCGCGCCGGTTTATTGAGACGAGAGCGTTCGGCAATTCGCGGGCAACGCCCGGTGATTCATCACCGGGCTGAAAAAGCGAAGCCTGCTGAAGCAGGCTGTTTGCCGCTTCAGCCGGATTGATCCGGCTTTTCTTGATTAGCCCGCCGATTTTGCGAAGCACCCCGTAGCGCAGCGGAGTGGGCATCGTCGGGCGATAGGCGTGAGGCAATTGCCGAACGCTCTCATTAGAAGTTATCCGTGTTTATCCGTGTTCATCCGTGTCCAATCCTACTGACTCTGCACGTTGGCGATGGCCTGCGTGTAAATGCCGTCGTCGTCGAAGAAGGAGTCTGCAATCTTCGTCCAGCCGCCGAACTCGGCGACAGTGAACAGGTCTTCGACCGGCGGATACTGGCTGGCGGTCGCCGTGGCGACTTCGGGGTCGGGCGAGCGGAGACCGTGCTGCGCGAAGACTTCCTGCGCCTGGCGTGTGAACAGGAACTTGACGAAGGCTTCCGCTGCCGGGCGCGTGCCGTGCTTGTCCACGTACGTATCCACCACGGCGATGGGGTTCTCGATCAGGATCGTCGAGCGCGGGATGATGTACTCGTAGGCCTGGCCCTGCTGCTGCGCGACGAGAATCTCGTTCTCGTACGTGATGATGGCGTCGCCGATGCCCTTTTCAAAGTTGGTGATGCTTTCACGCGCGCCCTTGTCCATGACCGACACGTTTTTCAGCACCGCCATCAGGAACTCCATCGCCGCTGCGTCGTCATTGGCAGGCACACCCTCGACGAAGCCGCGCCGGGCTGCGCCGTACAGCGCCAGGATGTTCCACTGCGCGCCGCCGCTCGTCTTGGGATTCGGCGTCAGCACCTCGACGCCGGGCTTGGCTAAATCGGCCCAGCCTTGGATGCCCTTGGGGTTGCCGGGCCGCATGCCGATGACGACGATCGACGTGCTGACCATGCCGTTATAAGGGACCGCCTCCTTCCAGTCGTGCGAGATCAGCCCGGCCTTCGCGATGCGATCGATGTCGCCTTCCAGGGATAGCGCGGCAATGTCGGCCTCGAAGCCCTCGACGATGGCGCGAGACTGCGCTCCCGACGCCTGGTACGATTCCTCGAACGTCACCTCCTGCCCGGTCTCCTTCTTCCATTGCTCGCGGAAGATCGGGGTCAAGCTGGCATACGCTTCGCGCGGCGTCGTGTATGCACCCAGCGTCAGTTTGATGGTCGGCTGGCCGGTTGAAGCGGTGCTACCTGATCCGCCGCACCCGACCAACAAACCAGCCAACAAACCAGCCAGCAAACCAACCAGCAAACTAACGAACAAACCTGCCCGCACTGCTGCGATGATCTTCTTCATAGAACATCTGCCTCCACAAGATTGATTCGGTTTCCCCCCATCGGGGCCGATGGTTTATCCGTGGTGTAATTCGATCGGACGATCAGCAGCGCCCGATCCGATATGTCGCTCAACACCTGACCGATCAGGCCGCCGAGCGATACATGCCCTTCACGATCGGGGAGCGGCGCGCCGAGCACGATCAGTCCGTAATCGGCCGCCGCAAGTTCGCGAAAGATTTCGTCGCGCACGTTCCCGATGCGAACCGTCATCTGCGCCGGGATGCCCAGCACGTCGAGCGCGCGGATGCTGCCCTTCAGGAATCGCTCGGTCTTCGCCCGGCTGGGTGGCTGGCCGTTACCGGAGGGCAGCACGGACATCACGGTCGCCTCCGCGCCGAGGTGACGCATCAGCCGGCCGGCGAACAGCACGTCGTCCTTGCCCGGCTCGCCGCTCGTGACGCAGATCAAGGCACGGGAGGGCGTCGCTTGTGCGTGCGGCACGAGGAGCAGGTGATGATCGCCCGCCTCCAGGATGTGCTCGGCCAGGTCGATGTCTTTGCGAGGATCGAACCCCAGGATCACCAGGTCGTACGGCTGGCGCTCGACCTCGCGCGCGATCGCCTCTTCAGGCTCGTCGGGCGTCGAATGTACTTCGATGGACGCCAGGCCGCTGCCCAATTGCTCTTTCGTCGACTGAAGGTGCTGCCCCAGCGCGACATCGTCCATGCCGTAACCTAAAATTGTCACGCGCGCGTGCGCCATCAGTGCGAGCGGGCCGCCCAGGTTCAACGCGGCCTGCGCGCGCGGCGATCCATCGGTCAGCATGAGGAAAGACATGCCGGGATGCACCAGGGCGTGGATGCGGCGCACGCCGACCCACACCCGGTCGCCGGGCTTCAGCGGGTAACGATACGTCAGGTCTTGCGAGCGGGTCGCTTCGACCAGGATCGAGTTGCTGCCGAAGGCGACGGGCGGGTTAATCGTGCGCACGCCGCGCAGCGCGGGAAGCCGCAGCCGCAGTTTCTCGAACGAGCCGGCGAAGATCGTGCTTTCCACTTCGCCCTGGCCCAGCTGCGGGCAGCCCAGCGTCTCGCCCGACGGCGCGAGCGCCACGTCCTCCGGGCGGAACAAGACCTGCACGCGCAGCGTGCGATCCGCGTGAGCGAGGCCGGCTTCGGTCTGAAGCGGGAAGTGAATCGGCCCGAGCTGCACGCCGGTCGCCGTGGCCTGGCCGACCATCAAGTTTGCCGTGCCAAGAAACGTCGCGACGAACTCGGTCTGCGGGCGCTCGTACAGTTCTTCCGGCGGGCCGTATTCCAGCAGGCGGCCGAAGTTCATCACGCCGATCCGATCGGCCAGCTCCAGCGCCTCTTCCTGATCGTGCGTGACGAAGATCGCCGTAACGCCAAGCTCGGTCTGGATCGCGCGCAGCGCGCGGCGCAGATCGACGCGAATCTTGGCATCCAGCGCGCCGAACGGCTCGTCGAGCAGCAGCACTTCGGGGCGGTGTGCGAGCGCGCGCGCCAGTGCGACGCGCTGTTGCTGGCCGCCGGACAACTGCGACGGCATTCGATTACCCAGCCCGGCCAGCCCCACCAGTTCCAGTAATTCGTCGCGCCGTTGTCGCCGTTCGGCGAAGGGCACTTTGCGAATGCTCAACGCAAATTCGACGTTCTCGGCGACGGTCATGTGCCGGAACAGCGCGTAGTGCTGAAACACAAAGCCGACGCCGCGCTGCTGCGGCTGCAGGTACGTCATGTCGCGCCCGCGCAGCCAGATGCGGCCCTCGTCCACGCTCACCAGTCCGGCGATCATGCGCAGGATGGTGCTCTTGCCGCTGCCGCTCGGCCCCAGCAGGACGAAGAACTCGCCATCGGCGATTTCGAGCGAGACGTGGTTGACGACGGGGTGGCCGTCGTAGCGCTTCGTCAGTTGTTCCAGGACGATAGACATAGCGCGGTCTCCTACCGCAACCAGACGGCTGACCACGGATGACACGGATGACACGGATGTTTTGCAGTAATTATCTGTGACATCCGTGGTTCGAAATCTTCGCGGTCGTGATAGTGTCGGCGGAGTAGTACAATAGACAATCCTGTGAATCTCAGGCCGGGTTCAAAACGGTGACAATCCGGTCACAATACTGCGGCAACGGATGGCCTTCGGCACAACGAGTAAACGGATGACATATTCGGCGCACTTCGCATCCGCTTATTCGTTGCCTATCCGTTGCTGCGGTTTGAACTGCAATAGCCCTGAAGCGTGCCGGTTTCTCACGTTGACTATAGGACACGACGGTTCCAATCGCGGTCTACGCCGGGTAGCAACTTGAATGGCGATTGAGGTAAAATCTAGCCCGATGAATGAATTCACTCGCAAGTTTCTGAGCGCGATTGCTCGCGTTGGCGCGGATCCGACCGATAGCGACGATGTCCGCTTGCACAAGGCCATGCTGGTCGGCGGCAGCGTCATGTTCATCCTGGCCGGTGCGTCGTGGGGCGTGCTGTACATCCTCTCCGGCGAGCCGCTGGCCGGATCGATCCCGCTGTCTTACTCGGTTATTTCGCTCCTCAGCGTGATCCTGTTTGCCCTCACGCGACGTTACCGGTTCTTTCGATTCAGTCAGTTGCTGCTCATTCTGCTGCTCCCGTTCTTGCTTCAGGTAGCCCTGGGAGGGTTCATCAATGCCAGCGCCGTCGTCTTGTGGTCGCTGATCTGCCCGTTTGGCGCATTGCTGTTCGACGAGCCGCACCGCGCACCGCGCTGGTTCCTGGCCTATCTGGGCCTCCTCATCGTGAGCGGCGCGATCCAGCCGTATGTGCGCCTGACCAACAACCTGTCACCCGGGCTGATCATTTTCTTCTTCGTGGCGAATGTCGGCGCGGTCTCGGCTATCGCGTTTATCCTGCTGTACTCGTTCATCGGCCAGAAGAACGAAGTCCTCCGGCTGTTGCGCGTCGAGCAGGAGAAATCCGAAAACCTGCTGCTGAACATCTTGCCGAAGGAGATCGCGGCCATCCTGAAGAACGAGAACCGCACCATCGCCGACCATTTCGAGGGAGCCAGCATTCTCTTCGCCGATATGGTGAACTTCACGCCGATGTCGGCGTCGATGGCCCCCGCCGAGATGGTCGATCTGCTGAACGAAGTCTTCTCGCATTTCGACTCGCTGGTTGAGAAATACGGTGTCGAGAAGATCAGAACAATCGGCGACAGTTACATGGTCGCCGCCGGTGTGCCGCGCCCGCGCTCCGATCACGCGCAGGTGCTGGCCCGCCTGGCGCTGGACGTTCAAGCCTATCTTCGCACCGATCCGACGTGCCGGAGTCGAAACCTGGGGTTCCGCATTGGCATCAACTCCGGGCCGGTGGTGGCCGGCGTGATCGGTCGCAAGAAGTTCATCTACGACCTGTGGGGCGACGCGGTCAATACGGCCAGCCGCATGGAATCGCACGGCGTGCCGGGGCAGATTCAGATCACGCGCGAGACGTACGAATTGATCAAAGACGAATTCATGTGTGAGCCGCGCGGCAAGGTGAGTGTGAAGGGCAAAGGCGAGATGGAGACGTGGTATCTGGTGGGCATTCGCGATCGGAAAGCCTGACGCAACCGGCATTGTCTTTCGAAAACAGTATTACGCAGTTTCCCCATTGAGCCGTCACGCCGCGCTTCGTCGCACCAATTGGGATCGTTTGCGATGCGGTATCGATGACCTATTTGTACTAGACTCTTCGGACTCCTTTCTCATTTCAATCATGAGAGAGGAGCGGTACATTTGAGACCATGATAGACCAACAACCCAACTTCGCCGCTTTCGAGGAACGCATGGAACAATTGGCGACAGCCATTGTGATTACGTTGCTTGGAACAGGCGTTATCGGTTTCGTGTTCCTCTTGATCGACCTGGTGTAGTCAGTGCCCCTCTCGGCCACGCGGGTCGCGACCCGAGCCTTTCTTGGCGGGTTAACCCATTTGTGCCGCGCCGAGGGCGTTCACACTGCTGCATCTGCGTCAGTTCCCCGCGCGCACGCCGTTACCCGCCAGCCTGCGCGCCCCTCTTATTCCGACACTTCACAGCGCGCCGTCGCCAGGATATTGGCATGGCCGATTTGCCGTTAGTCCTCTTTGCGCTCTAGCCAGGATGCGTAATCTGAAACTCGCACCATCTGAACTGCTACAACTCCCCCTTGAACGCCCGATCCAACACGCTCGGCAGCAGCGCGTCGAGTTCCGCCTGCGTCTGCGCCTGCAACGCCTTCAGCGCATCGACCTTCGCTTGCGGACCGTCGAGGTAGGCCACGATGCGGCGCTGTTCGTCGAGAGGCGGCGTGGGCATTGGAAAATCACGGATGAACTTCAAGACAAGATTCTGATTCCCAACGCCACGTGTTCCTGCGTCGGAATGCTCTCGGAGTCTGGGTGAGTTCAGCATATATTCTGTGAACTTTGGGTCTAAACGAGTCTTATCCAGTTTGAGCAAAGCAAGGCTCACGAAGATGCTGAATTCGCGATCAATATCTATCGCTTTGGCGAAACCTGTTGTACCGACTTTCGTGAGCAACACGTCATCACGCTCTGGCTTACATCGTTTCGTGAGCATTTCATGTTCTTCAAGTGTGATGAACTTTGTATTGTCAAAGCGAATGTGACCAGTGGTAATGTCTTTGACTGAAAGGAATGGAATACCTTCTGGCACATATGTCGGAGTCACATGAGTTCCATCAGTAATCGTGCGGCACAGGTTATCAAGCCGCTCAACACCACCAGCAACTCTAATGGCCTCATCGTAAGCACGGCCTAAGATAGCACTTTTTAGCGCCTCTGCCTCCTCCACCGCCAGCCGACGCAGCCCGCGCGCCTCTTCAATCTTCGCCGCCAGTTCTTCGATTCGCGCGACGAGGCGGCGTTGCTCGTCGAGCGGGGGAAGGGGAATCTCATAGTCAAGAACATCGTCGGGACGAATGGCAGCGTAGTTTGTTGATCCTTGTGCGGACACTTGATCACGAAAGGCAGGTGTCCGAATGAAGTAATTCAAGAATCCTCGATCCAGGAGCGAGTCGTCAATCGCAAACAGAAAGTAATGGCTGCTGACAATCGCACCCTCTAATTCATCTGGGACAATTCCAAATCCGCCAACCTTCGCGTCGATCTCCGCGACCAAGAACTCGCCAGCACGACAGACTTGTTGCCTCTTGGTTTTGATCTCCGCTCCTACCGCAGTGTCTCGTAACACGATGCCTTGCGCATGGAGTTGAACCCGACAGCGTTTGTAGGTTTCCAGATCATTGATCTCAATGAATTCTTTGCGTTGGCGAATGGCGTTATCCAGCGTCACCATCGGCCACGTGGTCGTCATCATAGGCCGGCCTCGCGGAGATAGGGAATCACCGTCGTGGCGACGGGTCGGGCCGTCACCGGGTTGTCGTGGTCCAACGACCATTTCAACGGATTGTTTTGAATGTATCGGCGAATGGCATTCCATTGGCGGTCATTGCGGACGACGTGTTCGTAATAATTGCGCTGCCAAAATGGTGTGCCCGGCGTGCCGCGCAGAACGTTCGCGCGTTTGGCCGTGTTCATTTTGAAATACCCGATGATTTTGGGCAATAACATTTTGCGGCGTCGTTTGGCGGACGATTCATCGTGTCGGGGCGATTCATTGGGTAGGGGCGATTCATTGGGTAGGGGCGATTCATGAATCGCCCCTACATCAATCGCCCCGATAACAATAACGCCGTGGACATGATTGGGCATGATCACAAACGTATCCAATGCGATTCCCGGGAACCGCGCCGGGAGGGTGTCCCACACCTCCTGCACCACCTGGCCGGTCGCATTCAACATCATGCACCCATCGACCACCTCGCCCAGCAGGCATTGTCGATCCTGAACGCAAATGGTGACGAAATACGCCCCGGCCTGCGAATAATCGTATTCTGGCAAGCGGATCGAACGCCGGTGGTGACGGTCTGGATCAAAACGATGCGTCATGGGCGCAAATTCCGCTGGTAGGGGCGATTCATGAATCGCCCTACGCCTGTCTGTCCCGCCTTCAACACCGCCTGAATCTCCGCCATGATCTCCGCACGTCGCTCGCGGCCACCTTCCAGGCGCGCTCATTCTCTTCGCGCTTGTTCCACCACGCCGTGCAGCGCCTCGCCCAGCGGGCTGAACGTGCGGTCTTTGGCTTGATCGATGAGGACGTTCCGATCGGCCAGATACAGAATGCGCTGCTTGCGCTTCATCTTCCACAACCGATAGACGATCTGGAATGCGACGAACGTCTTGCCCGTTCCGGTCGCCATCGTGATCAGAATACGCGGCTGACCCCGAATCACGGCTTCGACGGCGTGATTGATCGCAATCGTCTGATAGTAACGCGGGCCTTGCCGCCGACCTCTTCAAAGTAGGCCGTCAGCGCATCGGTCGCGTCTTTGTCGTTGTGTAAGTTCAACTTGCCACGCAGCCGCCGCCACAACTCATCGGGCGAGGGAAAGTCCGTGAGTGCCCGTTCCATGCCCGTGGTGAAATCATGCTTGACGATGCCCTTGCCATTGCTGGCGTAGGCGAAGTGTAGCCCCAACATCTGCGCGTAACCCAGCACTTGCTGCAAGCCGTCGCCCGGCTGCTTGTATTCGGCTTTCGCCTCGACCACAGCGATCGGGTAATTCTTGCGCAGACACAACAGGTAGTCGGGGCGACCGCTCTCTTTGCGTGTGTGTCGGTGTCCGATGGGCACGATGCGCCCCGGTGTGATGACGACCTGCTCGGCGATGAAGTCATCTTCCCAGCCGGCGGAGTGCAGCTTGGGGACGATGTAGGTTCGGCAGGTGTTGGCTTCGGAAGGCATAGGCGTGGACACTCATGCTCGCTGAGGATGGACGCGATTGTAGGACGGAACAGGGCGAGGGTCAAACTGATGAAACACACCGCCTGACCTCTTGTGCGGGTCGGGCGGTTTCCGAGAATCGGCGTTATCCCAAACTCGATTCTCGCGCCTCGCTACTTTTGCGTTGTGCCTCACTTCCGCATATACTTTTTGAGTCCTGCTCGTGACAAGCCAGGGGGAATAACATGGATGCACTTTCGCAACTGAAATGCGTCGCCTGCCGTGGCGGTGAACCGACGGTGACCGACGCGGAAATCGCGCAGTATCAGCCGCAGGTTGCCGAGTGGCAAATCGTCGAGCGTGACGGTATCCGCCGGTTGGAGCGTGTTTTCAAGTTCAAGAACTTCGTCGAGGCGCTGGCGTTCACCCATCAGGTCGGCGAACTGGCCGAGGCGGAAGGCCATCATCCCGCGATTTTGACCGAGTGGGGCAAGGTCACGGTGACGTGGTGGACGCACAAGATCAAGGGATTGCATCGCAACGACTTCATCATGGCCGCCAAGACGGATCGGTTATTTGTTGACCACCAAGACACAAAGGCACTAAGATAACTTTGTGTCTTGGTGTCTTCGTGGTTAATAATGAGGGAGGGCATGGCGGGGCTGATTGCGCTGCTGACGCGCCGCGATGCGACGCGGTATCGGTTAGGGCAGAGTCTGAATCTGCCGAATTGACGGCAGTCAGCGTGTCATTTACCGGCAACTTGCGCTATAATCAGCGCGTTCCTTGCGTGAGCAGTTACTGGTGATTGCACACATCTTGAATGCTCGCCGACCGCGTCCGCGCGGTCGGCCCGCGAGGACGCGGGCCTGGAGCACCTGTGGATAATCACCAGAGCAGTTACTTATAGCGCAGTCAGCGGGGGCGACCATGGCAACGCGCGTGGCCGATCGGTTGAGCACGGCACGCCATCGGCAATTCGTAGGTCGTGCGGGGGAATGCGACTTCTTTCGATCGGCGCTGATCGCCGAAGAGATGCCGTTTCAGGTGTTGTACGTCTTCGGGCCTGGCGGCATCGGCAAGACCAGTCTCCTGCGCGAATTCATCCGCATCGGTGAAGAGGCCGGCGTCCCGGCGGCGTACCTCGACGCGCGCAACATCGATCCGTCGCCGGAGTCGTTCATGGTCGCGCTGCGCCTGACCCTGGGCTTGGCGCTGCAAGACTCGTATGTACAGTTCCTCGCTTCGCATCCCACTCGATCGGTCGTAATCCTGGACACGTGTGAGACACTCGCGCCGCTGGATACCTGGCTGCGCGAGGCGTTCTTGCCGCAATTGCCGGAAAACGTGCTGGTCGTCATGGCGGGCCGCAACGGGCCTTCGCTGGCTTGGCGCGCCGATCCAGGCTGGCAAACACTGATTCGCACCCTGCCGTTGCGCAATCTCGACCCGGATGAAAGCCGCACGTACCTGGCGCGGCGGCAGATTCCCGCCGACCAGCACCGGGCGGTGCTCGAGTTTACGCACGGCCATCCCCTGGCGTTGTCGCTCGTCGCCGACGCCTTCGCCCAGCGCAGTGGCGTGCAGTTTCAACCGGAAGCCGAGCCGGACATCGTCAAGACGCTGTTGGAGCAGTTCGTTCACAAGGTTCCCAGCCCGGCGCATCGCGCGGCGCTGGAGGCGTGTGCGATGGTGCGCCTGACCACCGAAGCGCTGCTGGCCGAGATGCTGGCGACCGCCGACGCGCACGAGTTGTTCGAGTGGCTGCGCGGGTTGTCCTTCATCGAAACCGATCGGCAGGGCTTATTTCCGCACGACCTGGCGCGCGATGCGCTGTCCGCCGACGTGCACTGGCGCAACCCCGACTGGTACGCCGAGCTGCATCGTCGCGCGCGCAACTACTTCACCACCCGCATTCAATCGACGCGCGGGCAGGAGCAGCAGCGCATCCTGTTCGATCTGGTGTATTTGCATCGGGATAACCCGGCGGTGCGACCGTACATCGAATGGAAAGAAAGCGGCAGCGTTTTCAGCGATGCACTGCGGCCCGGCGAAGAATCGGCTCTGGCGGCGATGGGCGCTCAACACGAAGGCGAGGAATCGGCCCGATTGGCCGACTACTGGCTGAAGCGGCAACCCGGCCGTACCGTCGCGTTCCGCGATGTCCATGGTCACCTGGCCGGTTTCGTCAGCATGATTGCGCTTGATCTGCTCAGCCCGGATGATCTGCGTGCAGACCCGGCGATGCGCGGCGCAGTCGAATACTTGCAGCGCCACGCGCCCTTGCGCCCGGGTGAGACCGCGACGCTCTTCCGCCATTGGATGGCGCGCGATACGTACCAGGCGGTATCGTCCACGCAGAGCCTCGTCTTTATCAACGCCGTGCGGCATTATTTGATGACTCCCGGCCTGGCTTTCACCTTCTTCCCCTGCGCCGATCCCGATTTCTGGCTGACGGTGTTCACCTACGTCGATCTGGCGCGTCTCCCCGAAGCCGACTTCGAAGTGGATGGCCGGCGGTACGGCATGTATGGGCACGACTGGCGAACGGTCCCGCCGGTGGCCTGGCTGGCCCTGCTGGGCGAACGCGAGGTGGCCGCCGGATTGGACCCCGCGCCTCCACCTGCCGCCGAACCGCTGATCGTCTTGAGCCGGTCCGACTTTGCCAATGCTGCCCACGATGCCCTGCGCGATTTCACCCGACCCGACGTGCTGCGCACCAACCCGTTGTTGCGCTCGCGCCTGGTTGCGGCGCGCGTCGGCCTGAACGCCGATCCGGCCCAGCGCATCGCCGCGCTTCAGGCGACTCTAAGAGAAGCCGTCGATTCGCTTCAGCCCTCCCCGCGCGATGCCAAACTGCACCGCGCGTTGATCCACACCTACATTCAGCCTGCACCCACGCAGGAACAGGCCGCCGAACGGCTCGACTTGCCGTTCAGCACCTACCGCCGGCACCTGAAGTCAGGTGTGACGCGCGTCACAGACATCCTCTGGCAGCACGAGATCGGCGGCACGGAGAAGTGACCGGGAAAATGAGCAAAAAGTGAGCACCTTTCGGACTGGAAAACGAGCCTCCGCCTGGGTTACACTGGGGTTGACAATCGGCAGCCAAAGTGTGTTTTATCCATGATCGCTCGTTCGTGTGGTTCATGCAGAACCGGCAACGGTTCGTTCGACCGCCCGTGTAGAAGAAAGGAGCCCCCATGTCTGTCCAAGAGAACATCAGGCTTGACGAAGAATTTATTGCCGCCTGGAACAGCCACGACGTAGACCGCGCACTGGCGGTATTGTCCGAGGAGGTGGTCTGGCACGATGTGGCCAGTCCGGAACCCATGCACGGCAAGGCCGCTATTCGCCCGTACCTTCAGGGCTGGTTCACCGCGTTTCCCGACCTGACCGCCATGGTGAAGAACCGCGTCGTCACCGAAGATCAGGTGGCCGCCGAACTGAGCTTCACCGGGACCAACAGCGGCCCGCTGCAGATGGCGCCTGGCGCACCGGCCATTCCCGCCACGGGGAAAAAAGTCACGGGCCGGGGAACGTACTTTGTCCGAATCCGAAACGGCAAAGCCATGGAAGTGCACAGCTATCCTGACGGGGCCGGGTTGATGATGCAGCTTGGGCTGGTTCCGCCGCCGGGCGGGTAACTGCTAACTCACCTTACGCAAGAGACCATTTCACCGCCGAGAACGCAGAGGGCGCGGAGCGGATTTCCAAGCAAATCTCTGCGTTCTCCGCGCACTCTGCGGTAAAGTCCTGCCCGACTGCGTAAGGTGAGCTGCTAATAGACACAGACTTCTGCCATGCCCGAATCGATTGAGCAGTTCATTACCGAATTCATCGCGGCGTGGAATGCGCACGACATCGATCGCGTGACGTCGTGCTACTGCCCGGAGTACGAGGAAGAGGACGTGGCCCAGCCTACGCCGGCGAGCGGGCGCGACGACCTCCGCCGCCGGGTGGCCTATTACTTGCGGGCTTTCCCCGATTTGCGTGTTTCACTGGATGATGTCGTTGTCGAAGGCAATCGCATTGTCTTATTTTGGACCTGGCACGGGACGCATCAAGCGACGTTCATGCGCATCCCGCCGACCGGCCGAACGGTGGCCGTGCGCGGCACCTCATTGATTCACCTGGAGGACGGCAAAATCCGGCGTGCGCTGCGGGTCTGGGACTTGGCCGGCCTGCTGCGAGGGATTGGCCTTTTGCCCGAACTCTAATCGACCTCTCCTCAACCCCATCCCCTTCTCCTCATTCCATGTTGAAGAGGAAAAGGCGATGGGGGATGAGGTATAGAGGGCGGCGCAAGTGCAGGCATCACGTTTCACGCATCTTTCCAGGTGAACACATGACCCAGCGGATCGACACCGTGATCGTCGGCGGCGGGCAGGCCGGGCTTGCCACCAGTTATTGCCTCAGACAACAGGGCCGTCCACACATTGTCCTCGAGCGGGCCGCTCAACCGGGAAGCGCCTGGTGTGACCGCTGGGACTCGTTCACGCTCGTCACGCCCAACTGGACGATTCGATTACCCGGGGCAGAGTATCAGACGGGCGATCCCAACGGCTTCATGCCGCGCGATGAAATCCTCGGCTACTTCCGGCAGTACGTCGAGCGTTTCAACCTGCCGATTCAGTACGGCGTGCGCGTCACGGCGGTCGAATTGCTGCCCGATGGCAAAGGCTACCGCGTCACGACCGACGGCGACCTCTATGAAGCCATGAATGTTGTCGTAGCGACCGGGTCGTTCCAGCAGCCGAAGATTCCGGCCTTCAACCCGGACTTTCCTTCGCTTGTGACCCAACTTCACTCCGGCCAGTATCGAAATCCGCAGGGACTTCCGCCGGGTGCAGCGCTAGTCATCGGGTCGGCGCAGTCCGGCTGCCAGATCGCCGAAGAGTTATACAAGAGTGGTCGCAAGGTTTACCTGTGCGTCGGAAGCGCCGGGCGTGCGCCCCGGCGCTATCGTGGCAAGGACACCTTCGACTGGCTGAACCGGTGCGGCTTCCTGGATCAAACGGTGGACAGGTTGCCGTCGCCCAAAGCGAAGTTCGGGGCCAATCCGCAAGTCTCAGGGCAGGGGGGAGGACACTCGCTCAACCTGCACCAGTTCGCGCGGGATGGCGTAACCTTGTTGGGCCGTCTCCGGGGTGTGCGTGACGGCAAAGCCCACTTAGCGCCGGACTTGAAAGAGAATCTCGCCGGCGTCGATCGATTTGAGGTCGAGCTTCTGAAGATGATCGACGGTTACATCGAGACCAACGGACCGGACGCGCCGAAGGAAGAAGTACCCCGGTTGCAGGACGGCTACCGAAGCGAAGACATCCTCGAACTCGATCTGAGATCGGCCGGCATCAGCACCGTGATCTGGGCGATGGGCTACACGTTTGACTTCGGCCTTGTGAAGCTGCCCGTCGTCGATGGCGACGGTTATCCCATGCAACAGCGTGGCGTCGCCGCGTATTCGGGCTTGTATTTCGTCGGTCTGAACTGGCTGCACAAGCGGAAGTCCGCCTTGCTCATCGGTGTCGGAGAGGATGCGGCCTACGTCGCGTCGCACATCGCTGCAAGGCATGGCTGAGGTGGTGACTCATGGACACAAAAACTCAGCACGGTTACCTCGTCCTCGCCGATATTTCCGGCTTCACGTCATACCTGGCCGGCGTGGAATTGGAGCACGCGCACGAGATCCTGACCGAGCTGCTGGAATTGATCGTCGAACGGTACCAGTCGGTGCTGACGATCTCGAAACTCGAAGGATGCCGTGTTCGCGTATGCGCCACTGGCGAAGGTGCCGCGCGGCGAGACACTGCTCGAATTGATCGAGGCGACCTACGTCACCTTCCGCGATCGGGTGGAGGCCATTCGCCGCCGCACCACCTGCGAATGCAACGCCTGCAGCGCGTTGCCGAAACTCGATTTGAAGTTCCTGGCGCATCACGGCAGTTACATCGTTCAAAACGTGGCCGGCCTCAACGAACTGGTCGGCACCGATGTCAACATGGTGCATCGCCTGCTCAAGAATCACGTCGGCGAGGCGACCGGGTGGCGCGCCTACGCGCTGTTCACCGAGGCCGTGCTGGATCACATCGGCGTCCGGCCCGAACGGATGAACCCGCAGACCGAGACGTATGACCTCGGCGCGATTCAAACGCACAGCCTGAACCTGCACCCGCGCTATGCCGAGCTCACCGCAGCGCGGCGGGTCATCGTCGCGCCGGAGGAGGCGCATCGAAGCCTGGTCGTCGAGTGCGACGCGCCGCCGCCGGTGCTCTGGGAATGGCTGAACGATCCGCGCCGGCGCGTTCAATGGGAGAAGCACGACATGCAGCCGGCGGTGCGCCCGGCCGGCCGCACGGCTCCCGGCGCGCGCAATCACTGCATGCACGGCAAGAACGTGTCGCTGATCGAAACCGTTCTGGACTGGCGGCCCTTCGAGTACTTCACCGTCGAGAAAGATACCCGCATGGGGGGAATGGTGTTCGCGCAGACGTTCTGCCTCGAGCCGCTGCCCGGCGGAAACCGAACTCGCCTGTCTATCTTCGTGAAGTTCAAAATGCCATTGCCCAGGCTGCTGCTCGGCCCGGCGTGCCGTTTCACGATGGGTCTCTTCGGCATCGAGCAGAGCTTTCGCGACCTGGTGCGCTTGGTCGGTGAAGAAGCGGCGCGCGAACAGTCCGCTATGCTATCGCCTGCGATCGGATGAAGTGGACGGGAAAGAGACGTGAGACGCAAGGCGTGAAACGTAAAACGTATGGCAACGGAGATGAACATGGAAACCGCAACCCGTCTATCCGCAAATTCTCTTAGCCCCATGCGGACGTTCGATCCGGTTAAAGTGGGGCGATACGAGAAAGAAAACTGGGTCGCTTATTACCAAAAGCGCTGGCTGAAGTTGCTGCGCGTGTCGATCGGCATGGTCGGGCACGCCTTCGGCCTGTCGCTGCCGCAGGCGATGTACGGCGCGTATCTCGTCGCCCGCGCCGAGATCGCCGCCGCACCGTTTCCTGACAACGACATCCCGACGGCCGAAAAGTACATGCGCCGCTTCTATGCCTTCGTCAAGAGAATCCATCGCGAAGACTTCGATCCCGACGAAGCCGCGCGCCTCGATGTGAACTGGTGGGTGATTCACCGGCAGCTGTTCGGCAAGGCCGAGAACGAGGAATTGATCGACGCGCTGGCGAAATTGTACGCGACCATGTATCGCGTGCCCTACGAATCAGTGCGCCAGGCCGCGTATCATCGCGCGCAGGCGATGCTGTACTCCGATCAGTGGATCGAAGAAGGCAAGGACGGGAACAGCCCGCTCCTCGCGCAGGAAGAGGAGGAACTCATTAAATCCTACACGGCTCTGCGCGAGGCCGTATCCGCATAATGGAAAACCTTGAAACCTTCCTCAATACCTACGGCCTGGCAGCGATTTTCGGCTTGATGCTGATCAAGTCGATCGGCGTGCCGATTCCGATCCCGGCGGACGTGGTGATGCTCGCCACTTCGGCGCGTGTGGCCGAGGGCAAGCTCAACCTGGAGACAGCCTTCGCCGCGATTCTTCTGGCGTTGGTGGCGGGCGGCATCGTCCAATTCCTGCTGGCGCGGGGGCCGGGCCGGAATATCCTGTATCGATTCGGCCGATACCTGGGCCTGACTGCTGCGCGCCTCGATTCAGCGGCTACGTCTGTGAAAAAGGGCGGGCCGATCGGCATCGGCCTGGCCGTCCTCACCCCCGGCATTCGCGCGGCGACCGTCGCCGCGTGCGGCCTGGCCGCCGTGCCCATGCGCGTGTTCACGCCCGGACTGATTCTCGGCAGCACATTGTTCCTCAGCCTGCACTTCTTCCTCGGCGCGGTGTTGAGCACGCTGCTGGCAGGGATGTCTCAAGTGGGGCTGGTGTTGGTCGTGTTATTCGTCCTTGCCGGTGTGGGGGTGTGGGTATTCATCCGCCGTCGCCAGAGACCCGATGCGCCGATCGGTGAAGTCGCGGCAGAAGCGCTCGAAGCCTGGCACGAAGCCACTTGCCCCGTGTGCCTGGTACTCGGCGCGACATTACCCACGGCTACAAAAGGCCTGAACCCCATTCATAATTGATCCACGAATCTCCACGAATGAACACAAATGGCTCTACCGACTTCAGCGGGAATTTGGACGCGGATAAACACAGATGAACACGGATCAGAACAAAAATCTGCATAAATCCGCGCCATCTGCGTCCCCAAAACCTGTAGCAGACGGTCTTTCCCGCCACACCCTGTAGAGCCACGCAAATGAATTCGTGAAGATTCGTGTGGATTCGCGGATCAAGATTTCGCCTCCGGCCCGCATTGCCCCTCGCTTCCCGCCGATGCTATAATCCCTACCCAGAAACTTGGGCGGTTGCCAGGGTGTGCCCGCCCGCCGATGAACTCGGCGGGCTACACCACAGCGTCGGATGAATCCGACTAGCCCGATTCATCGGGCGCAGCGGAGTAGCGCAGCGAATTCATCGCCGCGCGGACACGCCGCGCCAGTTTCCGTCTTCAGGCATCTCGCCACCCGGCGATGTGGGATTCTCGTAATGAGCGAGGCTGTTTTCTCCAACGTCACGCTGCTGGCCGCCGATGATGACGCCGACATCTTAGACATGCTCGGCCACATCTTCCGGCGCACCGGCTACAAGGTGTTGCAGGCGTTCGACGGTCGCAGCGCGCTGAACCTGCTCGCCTCGAACCCGGCGATCGAAGTGGTGCTGCTCGACGTGCTGATGCCGGGCGAGCTGACCGGCTTGCACGTGCTGAAGGCGATCCGCGCCGACCCGGCCCTCCAATCGATCCCGGTCTTGCTCGTCACGGCGCTCGGATCGACCGAGCACCTGGTCGATGGGTTGGACGCCGGCGCGGACGATTTCATCGCCAAGCCGTTCGTGCCGCGTGAGCTGCTGGCCCGCGTCAACGCTGCGCTGCGCATCAGCCGCGCGCAGCGTGCCCTGCGCGAAGCCGAGGCGCGCTATCGCCTGCTCGTCGAGACGGCGCGCGATTTCGTCTTCTCGCTCGACATGGAGCGCCGCCTGACCTACGTCAGCCCGTCGGCCATGGCGTTGACCGGCTACTTACCCGACGATCTTCTGTCCGAGCCGGCGGGCTTGCTCGGCCTGATCCATCCTGAAGATCGGCCGCGCATCGACGATTTGCTGGGCATGGCCCTGCAAGGCGTGTCGGGCGACGACGTGCAATTCCGCCTGGCGCGCCGCGACGGCGACGAGCGCTGGCTATCGATGTCGTGGGCGCCGATCCGCGACGCGACCGATCGGCAAATCGGCGTGCAGGCGATCGCGCGCGACATCACGCCGCGCAAGCGTTCCGAGGCGGCGATTTACCAGCGCTCACAGGAACTCGCTGCGCTCAACCTGATCGCCTCGCGGGTCAACCAGTCGCTCGACCTCAACACCACGCTCGCCGACGCGTTGGTCGCACTGATGGAAGTCCTGAGCATCGACTACGGCTTGATCTACGTGACCGAAGGCGATCAGATCGTCGCGCGGGCCTCACGCGGGTTGCCCGGCGAGATACTGAACCGCGTCAAGCTGCGCGCGTTGAGCGACGCGCCGTGGCTCGATCGGCTGGCGGTCTACCCCGACTGGCCCGACGCCTCGTTCGCGCCGTTCGACGCCATCGCCGTGTCGTTGAAGGCTCCCTCCTGGTTGATCGCGCCGCTGCGCGAGCGCGACATTTTGCACGGCGCGATCGTGTTAGCCAGCCGGGCCGCCGGGCGTTTCGGCAAAGACGAAGTGGTTCTGATCGGAACCGTCGCCGACCAGATCGGCGTAGCCGTCGCCAATGCGCGCCTGTACGAAGAGACGCGCCACCGCGTCGACGAACTGGCCCTGCTCAACGAAGTGGGCCGCGCGCTGACCTCGACGCTCAACCTCGACGAAGTGCTGCGTGTGATCATGGAAGAGGCGGTGGGCATGTTGCAGGGCGAAGCCGGATCGGTGCTGCTGCTCGACGAGCAGCGCGGCGAGCTGGTGTTTGGCTCGTCGGTCGGCCCGGCCGCCGATCGTCTGGCCGGCGTGCGGCTGCCGAGCGAGGCGGGCCTGGCCGGGCAGGCCCTGGCCGGTGGACATCCCCTGCTCGTGGCCGACGCGCAGAACGATCCGCGCTTCTACAATCGCATCGACGCCCTGACGGGCATGATCACCCGCTCGCTGATGGCCGCTCCGCTGCGCGCGCGCGGGCGGATGATCGGCGTCATGGAGGTGCTCAACCGGCGCAGCGGCCAGTTCACCCTCAACGATTTGCGCCTGCTCGATTCGCTGGCGCAGACCGCCGCGACGGCGATCGACAACGCGCAGTTGTTCGAGCGCGAATTGCGCCGCGTGCAGCAACTGGCTGCACTGAACACGATTGGCCGGGAAGTGACCGCCTCGCTGGATGCCAGCGCCCTGCTGCCGGAAGTGGCACGCCTGATCGCGGAGCAGTTGGGTTATCCGCTCACGGCGATCGGCCTGGTTGACTCCAATGGATCCGACCTGGTGCTGCGCGGTGTGACACGCGCCTTCACCGAAACGGTCCCATCTTTTCAGCCGAGTGCGCGTCTGCCCCTGCGCACCGGCCTGATTGGCCGCTCCATCGATCAGGGACGTAGCGTGGTCGTGAACGATGCCTCGGCGCGCGCCGATAGTTGGTCAGTGGATGGGTTGATAGCGCCCGGCAGTCGGGCCGCCGTGCCGATTGTGCTGGAAGGTATCGTCATCGGCTTGATCATGGCCGAATCGCCGAGCCGCTTCGCCTTCGGCCCGATTGATCTCTCGATGTTGGAGGCCGTCGCCAGCCAGGTCGGGTCGGCCATCACCAACTCGCGCCTGTACGAACAGGTGCGTCGCCGCAACCGCGAGCTGACGGCCATGCACGCCATCTCGGCGGCCGTCAGCCAGTCGCTCGAGCTGCGAAGCGTGCTCGACGCCGCACTGCTTCTGGCGCAGCCGCTGTTTGAGGCGGACGGCTGCCGCATTCACCTGATCGAAGGGATGCAGCTGGTGCTGCAGACCGGCTACGGCAAATTGAGCGAGGAGCTTCCGGCCCCGTCGCACGTGCCGATCGGCGCGTCGTTCGCGGGCATGGCTGTGCGGCGCGGATCGGTGGAGATGCTGGCCGACGTGGCGCAGGCCGACCCGGATTGGCGCGACGCATGGCGCGGCGGGTCGCTCGGCGCGATCGTCGCGCTGCCGCTGTGGGGACACGATCACGTGCAGGGCGTGATGACGCTGATGTGGCGCAGCCCGCGCGAGTTCGGCGAAGGCGCGCGGCAGTTGCTCGCCGCGATCGGCCAGCAGATCGGCGTGGCGATCGATCGAGCGCAGCTGTACGAAAACACGCTCCATCGCGAACGCGAGCTGGGCGCGCTCAACGACATCATCCGTTCCGTCACCTCGACCCTCGATCTGGAAGAAGTGTTGAGTGCGGCGATGCAGGGCGTGCGCAACGTGATGCAGGTGGAGATCGGCGCACTGCTGTTGGTCGACGAGCGGGATGGGCGGCTGCATTTTCGCAAGGCGCTCGGCCCGGCGGGCGAATGGTTGATCGATCAGAGCCTGGGGCCGGACGAGGGCATCGCCGGATGGGTCGTCGCCCAGGGCCGATCGCTGCGCGTCAACGACGCGCATTCGGATCCCCGTTACGCGCACCGCTTTGAGCAAGGCACCGGTATTGTCACCCAGAGTGTGATGGCCGCGCCGTTGATCGTGAAGGAGCGCATCATCGGCGCGATCGAAGTCGTCAACAAGCTGGGCGGCATGAGCGAAAGCGATGAGGCGCTGCTCAACAGCCTGGCCGCGTCGATCGCCGTCGCGGTGGACAACGCGCGGCTGTACGAGGAACTGGCGCGCTCGGCGCGCGAGCTGGAGCGCTCGCACGCTCAACTGGTGCAGTCGGAGAAACTTGCGGCGACGGGCCGCCTGATGCTCAGCCTGGCGCACGAGATCAACAACCCGCTTCAGGCCATCGCCAATTGCCTGCACCTGTCGCTCGAACCCGACCTGAGCGAAGAGCGCCGCAACGACTTCCTGTCGATGGCGCGCGAGGAAGTCGAGCGGCTGACGATCTTAATCCAACGCATGTTGGAGTTCTACCGGCCGTCGCCGAGCGACCAGACCTGGAGCGACGTGAACGGATCGATCCGCCGCGTGCTGGCGCTGGCCGAAGGGAAATTGCGCCGCAGCCACGTGGAGGTCGTGTCGAATCTCGCGCCCGATCTGCCGTACGCGCGCATCGCCGCCGATCAGGCCACGCAGGTCTTTCTCAATCTGGCGGTGAACGCCGCCGAGGCACTGGACGGCTCGCAAGGCGGGCGGTTGATCGTGCGCAGCCGGCTCGACGAGTCGGGCGAGTGGGTCGAGGTGGACTTCGTCGATAACGGCCCTGGCATCCCGCCCGACGTGGTGCCGCACATCTTCGAACCCTTCTTCACCACGAAGACAACCGGCAGCGGCCTGGGGTTGGCCGTCAGTTACGGGATTATCGAGCGCAGCGGCGGCCGGCTCAGCGTCGATAGCCAAGCCGGCCAGGGCGCGCGCTTCAACGTGCGACTGCCGGCGGTGGGGAATGGATCGCCGGATAATGCTGACACGAGGTAGCCCATGAACCCTCCGACCGACAGCACCCTCTTGCACGGCGCACGCTTGATGATCGTGGACGACGAGCGCACGACGCGCCTGTCGTTGTCCGAGATCTTCCATTTGCGCGGCGCGAACGTGATTACGTGTGCGGATGGGCCGGAAGCCTTGAACCGCCTGCGCGAGTCACCGGTCGACCTGATCCTGCTCGACCTGAAGATGCCGGGCCTGAGCGGCCTGCAAGTCGCGGAAGAAGCGCAGCGCATCTCACCCGGCACGGTGATCGTCTTGCTCACCGCACATGCCTCGGTCGATTCGGCCATCGGCGCGTTGCGCCAGGGTGTGTTCGACTATCTGCTCAAGCCGGCCCAGCCGCGCGCGATTGTCGAAGTGGTGGAGCGCGCGCTGGTGAAGCGCCAGGAATACCTGCGCCGCCAGCAGTTGGTCGGCCTGATGGAGCAGACGGTGAGCGCGCTCAAGAGCAACGAGCCGCCGACTGCCACGGAGCCGCCGCAGCAGGCGACGCCTTCCGGCGTGGTGCAGGTCGGGCCGATTCGCGTCGATCTTCAGCGGCGGGAGGCCAGCCTGGGAGACCGGATGCTGGTGCTCACGCCCACCGAGTTCGACACACTGGCCTATCTGGTGCGGCATCCCGATCGGGTCGTGTCGTGCCGCGAGCTGGTGCGCGCGGTGCACGGCTACGACACGACCGAGCACGAAGCGCGCCCGATCATGCGTGTCCACATCCACCGCCTGCGCCAGAAGATCGAGGCCGACGCCGACCGGCCTATGCGGTTGTTGACGGTGCGCGCTGCCGGCTACATGTTGGTAGCCGAGCCGCGTCCCTCCCGGCCCAAATAGGTGGCACTCGGAGAAACCAGGTTATAGCCAAAAACCTGGTTTCTTTTTTCGCCCCTCAAATTACGTATTCGCAAGCCTGTCGCAACGTTCCCGCAAGTCAAATGCAGGTATAGACATGGTATCCTGACCCTGGGCTTGGTGGCCCATTTATGACATCTTGTGTCTCTGTCAGGGAGCGAGCAATGCCAGGTAGGCGCATTCTCTACATCGAAGACAACCCTGAAAACCGGATGCTCGTTCGGCGCGTGCTGATGGCCGAGGGTTACACAGTGCTCGAGGCGGCCGATGGGCCGGGCGGCGTGCGTGTGGCCGAAGAAACCCATCCCGATTTGATCCTGATGGACATCAACCTGCCCGAGATGGATGGCTACGAAGTCACTTCGCGCCTCAAACGCAACCCGGCCCTGGCGCGTATTCCCGTCATTGCGATGACGGCCAACGTCATGCACGGCGATCGCGAGAAGAGTCTGGCTGCCGGATGTGATGGCTACATCCAAAAGCCGATCGATATCGATCTGCTGCCGCAGCAGATCGCCAAATTTCTGTCGAGGGCCCAATTATGAAGACCGATGGTGCTGCGATACGAACCCCGCTCAAACCCTCGGACGCTCACATCCTGATCGTCGAGGACAACATTCAGAACTTCGTGCTGGTGGCTCGTCTGATGGCTTTCCTGGGCGTGAAGCAGTGCCAGTGGAAGGCGTCGGGCTGGCAGGTGCTCGAATTTGCCGACAGCATGCCACAGGTCGATCTGATCCTGATGGACATCCATCTCCCCTACGAAGATGGCTTCGAGGCGATGGCACGTCTGCGGGGTGAGCCGCGCTTCAAGGACACGTTGATCGTCGCGGTGACCGCCGATGCGAACGAATCGACGCTCCATCGCGCCCAGAAAGCGGGCTTCGATGGCTTCATCGGCAAGCCGCTGGACCCCGACAAGTTCCCTGAGCAGATCAAGAATATCCTTGCGGGTGAAGAGGTTTGGACGCTGGGCTAGCGTGCCGCGCGAGGGTCGCCCTGCGACTTGAAGCGCGCTGCCTGGACCACGGAGCCAGTCTATGGACAAGGATCGCCTGAAGCACCGGCTGGAAGAACTGTTCTCCACGCCTGCCCCGACGCCGCCGGCCGAGCCGCCTGCGCCGCCTCCGCCTGCTGCGCCTCCCGGCCCGAAGCCAGAGGCTCCGCCGGTCGAGCCGCCTGCGCCGCCTCCAGGGCCGAAACCAGAGGTTGCGCCGGTCGAGCCGCCTGCGCCGCCTGCGCCGCCTCCACCTGCCCCGCCTCCAGCCTCAAAACCGGCCGCCATGCCGGCTGCCCCTGTACCTGCTCCGCAGCCACCGGCACAGGCCGCGCGGGTGCAGGACGATCTGTTCAAGATCGCCTTTGAGCAGACCCTCGTCGGGACGGCCTTCGTGGCGACCGATGGCCGGCTCATGCGTGTGAATCGCGCCTTGTGTGAACTCCTCGGTTACTCGGAAGCCGAATTACGGGCGAAGCGCTTCCGCGACATCACCCATCCCGACGATGTCGAAAGCAGCGCCATCGGCCTGCGCAGAATCCTGACCGGAGAGACCAACGCGTTCCAGGCCGAGAAGCGTTACCTGCGCAAGAACGGCCAGATGATTTGGGTGCGCTTGTCTTCCACGCTGGTTCGGGACGGCCGGGGGCAGCCGCTATATTTCGTTCTGCAAATGCTGGACATTAGCGACTACAAGCGGCTCGAAGAGCAGATCCGCCAGCGCGACCGGACGCTGGCGGCACTGAATGAAGCGAACCAGGACATCACCGAGGGCAAGCGTGTCGAAGAAGCGCTGCGCACCCGCGAAGCTCAGTTGTCCAATGCGATGAAGATCGCCCACATGGGCTACTGGGAGTACGATGTCGCCAGCGACACGTTCGCCTTCAACGACCAGTTCTACTCGCTCTTTCGCACGACAGCGGAGCGGGAAGGCGGCTACACGATGCCGTCGGCTCGCTACGCCCAGCGTTTCGTCCATCCCGATGATGCGGCGGTGGTCGGCGTTGAGGTTCAGAAAGCGATCGAGACCACCGACCCCAACTATAGCCGCCAGCTGGAGCATCGCATGATCTACGCCGACGGTGAGGTGGGCTATATCAGTGTTCGCTTCTTCATCGTCAAAGATGCTCAAGGTCACACGGTCAAGACGTACGGTGCGAACCAGGACATCACCGAGCGCAAGCGCGTCGAGCTCGAGCGGGAACGGTTGCTGGTCGACGTACGGCGTCGTGCGATCCAGCTTCAGACTGCTTCCGAGGTCTCCCACGCGGCCTCGTCCATTCTGAGCCTGGACGAACTTCTGCGGAAGACGGTGGAGCTGATCCGCGAGCGGTTCGATCTCTACTACGTGGGCCTGTTCCTGGTGGGCAAAGCGCGGGAGTACGCCGTGCTGCACGCCGGCACCGGCGAGGCGGGGCGGCTGATGCTCGAGCGCGCGCACCGCCTGGCGATCGACGAGCACTCGATGATTGGTTGGTGTGTGGCGAATAAGAAGGCGCGCATTGCGCTGGACGTGGGCCAGGAGGCAGTGCGTTTTGAGAACCCGCTGTTGCCGGAGACGCACTCGGAGCTGGCCTTGCCCCTGGTCACGCGCGGCGAAATAGTCGGGGCCATGACGGTTCAAAGCCGCGAGGTGGCCGCGTTCAGCGAGCAGGACATTGCCGTGTTGCAGACGATGGCCGATCAGATCGCGAACGCCATCGCGAACACCCAATTGTATCAGCAGGTGCAGGCGGCGCTGACTGAAACTCGCCACCTGGCCCAGCGCGAGCGGCTGGCCGGCGTGATCAGCAACAAGATTCGTGCCGCGGTCGGCGTCGAGGACGTGTTGCGCATCGCTGTGGAAGAACTGCGCCAGGCCATGGGCAGCACGCGCGCCGTGGCTCGCCTCGGTGCGCCGGCCAAGGTGGCCGGTAATGGTCGAGACGACGCTAGCCGCGACGACACAACCGCAAGGTAAACAAGAAACTGGGGATTGGTAAATGGCGGCCAAAGTTGAATCCTCAAATCTGACTCCTCCGGCGATTCAAATCGGCAGGAGCCGGCCTCCGCTGGAGGTTGAAGACCTGCCGACACCTGAGGAGGTGTTCAAGGTCAGGCGCATCGGGTTGGCGGAATTGATCGTCTTCGTGATCGGGCCAAGTCTGATCGCGCTGGGCATCTCGATCGGTAGCGGCGAATGGCTCTTCGGGCCGCTCAACATCGGGCAGTTCGGCTTCACCGGTCTCGGCTGGGTGATTCTGGTCTCGGCGGTCCTCCAGGTGTTCTTCAACGTGGAGCTGGCGCGCTTCACCGTCGCCACGGGTGAAGTGCCGATCGTCGCTTTTGGCCGCACGCCGCCGGGCTATCTGGTGTGGCTGCCGGTCGCGTTGTTGTTTCTCTTCTTGGCCTTCATCCTCGGCGGCTGGGCGCAGAGCGCCGGCTCCAGCCTCTTCGTGCTGCTCACCGGGCGTGCCAACACGCCGGACGAACTGGAGATTGTGCGCCTGTTGAGCATCGGCCTGTTGTTGACGATATTCCCCTTCGTCCTGGTAGGCCGCCGCATCGAGCGGACACTGGAATTGGTGCAGGGTGCGCTCTTGATTTTTGTCCTGATCAGCCTGGTGCTGGTCACGCTGACGATTGTGCCGCTGGACTTTTTCGGGGAGGCGCTGGTGTCACTCGTGACGCCCGCCGCGCCACCCAGGGGGACCAACCCGTCGCTGCTCGGCGCGCTGGCCGGCTTCACGGCGATGGCCGCCGGCCTCAACTTCATGTTCATCAGCTACTATCGCGATAAAGGGTACGGCATGGGCCACAAAGTGGGCTACCTCTCCGGGTGGCTGGGTGGCAAGCCGGGCAGTGTGTCGCCGGTGGGCAAAGTGTTCCCTGAAAATGAAAAGAACGCGGCGCGCTGGAAGCGCTGGTTCCGCCTGTTGTTAATCGACCAGTGGGGCGTGTACTTCATCGGCGTGATGATCGGCATGTTGATGCCGAGCATCTTGGTCCGATATTTAGCCAGCCCGGTCGCAGCGCCCAAGCCGGATGCGTCTTCGATCCTCGTGTACACCGCGACGCAACTAGGCGAGAAGTATGGCCCGATCCTGTTCAGCTGGGCGCTGCTGATCGGCTTCGTCATCATGTACACGACGCAGATGATCGTGTTGGAACTGCTGACGCGCAACGCGACGGATGGGTTGTATTCAGCCAGCGGTCGCTTCCGCCGGTGGATGCGCGGAGACCCGCGCCGGTTCTACTACCCGCTGATGCTGGCGCTGATTGTGGTGATCGGCGTCGTCATCCACGTCGCGCCGCCAATCGATCAGCTGGTGGTTTCGGGGAACATATCCAACTTTGCGGCGCTGATCTTCCCCTTCGTCGTGATGTATCTCAATCGCCGGCTGCCCAGACCGGCCAGGAGCGCGTGGTGGTCGTACCTGGTGCTGCTGGCGAATGTGGTGTTCTTCGGATTCTTTTTTGTGAACTTCCTGGTGACGCTACTGACGGGCCAACCTTTGGTCACGTTTTGAGGGACGAAGCGCCGACGCTCCCGGAGTGTCTCCCCGCTGCACCGGAGATTGCCATACGCTTCGGGAGTCGGACGGAGGCGGTGATGCCTGACTCATCCAGCCTAAGACCATCTCGATCGGGATCGATCCGGGCGCGTTTGCTCACGACGTTTTTGTTGACGGTGCTGTTGCCGTTAGTCGCGATCAGCGCCGTGCAGACCGTGTCCGGCTTGCAGGGCGAGCGCCTGAAATTGGAGGAGCAGCTCAGAATCGTGGCCGAGTCGAAAGGGGCGCAGATCCGGGACTGGCTGAGAACGCTGATGTCCGATCTGAACGTGGTCCTGGACCAGAGCGAGTTGAGCACGATCGAGATGCTGCTCCAGGCCGATCCGGCCTCCGGCGATTATCAGGCGAGCGCCGAGACGGTGCGCGATGCGCTGGTGCGGTGGGTCGAGCAGGCCCGGCGCTTTGACACATTGTTCTTGATCGATCCGGAGGGCCGGGTGCTGGTCTCCACCGACGAGTCGCAAGTTGGCCGGCTCTATAGTGGCGCGCCCTTTTTCCAGCGCGGGTTGATTGGTCCGGCCCTGGAGCCACCGCGCTATTGGGCGCAGCAGAATCGCCCCTACATCATCGCGGCCCAACCTATCCGCGATCAGCACCGGCGTGTCATTGTCGTCCTCGCCGGCCGGATCAGCCTGGATGCCCTGCAACCGATCCTGTCGGACACCCGAAACCTCGGCGAAACCGGCGAAGCCTACCTGGTCGATCGCGACCGCAGCCAGCTGCTGGAATCCCGCTTCGGGGAAGCCGGGACTTTCGTTTTCACCGAGGGCGCCAACACCGCCCTCAGACACAACGCGGTTGGTTCCGGCGCTTACTACAATCAACGCGGCCAATCGGTCATTGGCGTCTATTACCCGTTGCCGGAACTGGACGCAGCCTTGCTGGTCGAGCAGAATCGATCCGAGCTGCTTCAGGTGTCCAGCGCCGTGCTGGCCGTCTACATGAGCGTGGTGCTGGCCGGCGTCGCCATCGCCGCGTATATCTCACTGCTCATCACGCGCAGCATCGCCCAGCCGCTGGCGGACGTGGCCGATACCGTTTCCCAGATCGCGGCGGGCCGCCTGGACTTGAGCGTGGAAGTCGAGCGTGAAGACGAAGTGGCTGTCGTGGCGCGCGCGATCAACACCATGACCGGCCAGTTGCAGTCGTTGATCGGCTCGCTGGAAGAGCAGGTCGAGGCGCGCACTCAGCAGTTGCGCGTGAGCGCCGACGTGGGCCGCGCGGCCGCGTCGATTCTGGACCCCAACCGGCTGATGCGCGAAGTCGTCGATCTGATCAGCGATCGATTCGGGTTCTACTACGCGGCGCTGTTCACCATCGACCTGGCCGGCCAGTACGCCGTGTTGCGCGAAGCGACGGGCGAGGCCGGGCGCGTTTTGAAAGAGCGCGGCCACCGGTTGGAAGTCGGCGGCAAATCGATGGTGGGGATGGTGACCGCCACGCGCAAGCCGCGCATCGCGCTGGATGTGGGCGCGGAGGCCGTGCGCTTCGCCAACCCCCTGTTGCCCGACACGCGCTCCGAGATCGCGCTGCCCCTGGCCATCGGCGAACGCGTGCTCGGCGCACTAGACGTGCAGTCTACGCAGGAGGCGGCGTTCGATGAAGCGAGCGTGGCCGTACTGCAAGGTATGGCCGACCAGGTGGCGATCGCGCTGGCGAATGCGCAGTTGTTCGACACGGTTCAGGTCACGCTGCAGACGACCATGCGCCAGTACGAATTTCACCGCCAGTTATTCGCCGCCACGTCGCCGCGCGAAGTCTACGACGTGTTCGCCAACCATGCGGGCGCGCTACTCGACCTGGATCACGTCAGCCTGATGATGATCACCTCGTCGGACGTGGACGGCCAGCCCACCCAATACGAATTGGTCGCGGAATGGGATGCGGTGCAGGGAGCCAGGGTGCTGCCGGGCCTGCATTACACGCCCGAGCAATTGCCGCTGGCCGGCCTGGTGGACCGCGAATCCGTCGTCTATTTTCGCACGCTCGATGATCTGCGCCTGCCCAGGCCGGTGCGCCTGGCGCTGGAACAGGCCGGCGCCAGGGCGGCGGTGCTGGTGCCGATATTGATTCGCGCACAGTTCGAAGGGTTCCTGATGGCCGTTGCCGACCAACCGCTGCTCTTGTCGGACGCGGCCCTGCGCGCGGTGCAGACGATAGTCGAGCAGGTGGCGGTGACGCTGGGCAGTCTGCACGCCAGCGAGGAAACCCGCAACGCGATGGAGCGCATCGCCCTGCTGAATCAGCGCTTGAGCGGCCAGGCCTGGCGTCAGTATCTGGCCTCGTCTCGCGGCCTGCTCGTCGAAAGCGGGTCCGGGGACGACGACGCGGTATTGAACCGGTTGTCGGCGCCGATCGTCGTGCGCGGCGAGACGTTGGGGATGCTGGACCTGGAAGATGTCGATCCCGATCGACAGTGGAGCGACGAGGACTGGGAGCTGTTGAACATGGTGGCCGGTGAAGTGGCGCTGGCTATCGAGAGCGCGCGCCTGATCGAGCAAACTCAGTTCCAGGCGGCGCGCGAAGCCGAGCTCAACCGGATCGGCCAGCGGCTCCGCCGTGCGACCGACATCCAGTCGATTCTGCGGGTGGCTGCCGAAGAACTTGGCACGGCGCTCGACACGTCTCATGCCAACGTGCGGCTGGGGCCGCCGAGCAACATCGCCGGTCACCCCAACGGGCACTGAGTGAAGGGTTGTCTCATGGCGATCAGTCATCACCTCTCATCTCTTGAAACGCCGAAGCGGGCGCACAACACCTTTCGGGCGGCAGTAGTGCTGCTCCTGGCGGCCGCTGCAGCGGCCCTGTACGGGGTCTACCTGGGCGGACTATACCCGACCTGGCAGTTGCCTGTCGTCGTCGGCGCGCTGTCCCTGTTCAGCGTGGTGTTGGTCGTCGTCATCCGCCGGAGCCGCGACCCGCTTTGGGCGGACCGCGCCGGCCTGCTGATGATCAGCATGATGCAGATCACCGCTGTAGTGATTTCAGCCATGCTCACGGGCCTGGGTGTGGCGCTGGGTCTGGCTACACTCCTGGCGACCGTTGCGATCGCCACGCAGATACTGCCTCCCCGCTGGATCGACCGGTCTTTGCTGGGCGGGGTGGTGAGCGGTGTGACAGCGGGTGCTCTGGACTTGCTCCAGCCCTCGTTCCAGTTGTTCATACCGCAGGCGCAGGCGTTCACGCCGGTCATCGTTGCCGGGACCCTGCTGGCCTTTGGCCTTGTGCTCGTGCGGCAGTATCGAATATACAGCCTGAGCAGCAAATTGATCGTCGCCTTTCTCGGCGTCGCAATGCTCGCCATCGGCCTGGTGACCTTCTTCGCTGATCGCTCGACGCGCGAAGCGCTGATCCAGGATGTGGGCGCCGACTTGAAGAGCCTGGCCGATGCCAAGGCGCTCATCGTCGGCGAATCGCTATCCAAGCAGGCCGAACTACTGGAATCCCTCGGCTTGAGCAAGCTCATCCAGGATGCAGTGGAGCAGGTCAACTCAGCTTACCCGGCTGACGAGGCGGCGGTCCGGGCCGAAATGCTACGGCTCGATCAACGCTGGCAAGTAGTCAGCGACGATGACGTACTGATTCGATCGCGCCTGGATAACCCGACGGCCAGCGAACTTGTGGAGTACGCCGGTCGCTTTGAAAACAATGTGGAAGTGTTCGTCACCGATCGCTTCGGCGGCCTGGTGGCTGCCACCAACCGCACATCCGACTATTATCAGGCCGACGAGGCGTGGTGGCAGGCAGCCTACAACAACGGGGAAGGCGGGATTTTCATCGGCCAACCGGAGTACGATGAGAGCAGCCGCACGTTCGCCAGCATCATCGCCGTGCCGTTGTACGGGCATGGCACGGCAACCGTGATCGGGGTGCTGCGCACGACCTATGACGTGCGCGCCCTGCTGGAATTGCTCCAGCCGTTGACGATGTCTGACCCCCGCGAAACCGACGTGTTGATACCGCCGGGCAGTGGCCGCGAGCTCAGCGGTTTCTTAGGCGGGAGTTCGATTGAGCCGCTGTCTGAGAACATGTTGGTTGCCCTGCGAGCGGGCGCAGCCGCGAGATACTCAGAGATCATGTACGAGGGCAGCGTTCGCCTGGCCGGCCAATCGGCGGTAAAGTCGCCCGACCCGGATAAATCCCAGGTGATCTCGGAGTTGGGCTGGATCGTCGTCGTACACGAGGATCGACAGGTGGGCATGGCGCATGTTGAAGGCCAGGCTCGCGGCATTCTGCTGATCGCGGTGGTCATCGCCGGTCTGGTCACGGTCGGGGCTATGGGGTTGTCGCATCAGCTCGCGACCCCCATTCGCCGCCTGACCGATGCCGCAGCGAGAGTGTCTGCCGGCGACTTGACAATCCACGCGCAGGTCGAGACCGGTGACGAGGTGGGCGTGCTGGCGACTACCTTCAATGGAATGACCGAACGGCTGCACGCTCTGGTCGATACGCTGGAATCGCAGGTGGAAGCGCGCACGGCGCAATTGCGCGCGAGCGCCGAAGTGGGTCGCGCCGCCGCTTCCATCCTCGACACCGGCCAGTTGATGCGCGAGGTCGTCAGCCTGATCGCGGCTCGCTTCAACTTCTACTACGCCGCCATCTTCATGGTCGACGAGGCTGGCAAGTATGCCGTGTTGCGCGAGGCCACCGGCGAAGCCGGCCAGGCGCTCAAAGCGCGCGGCCACAAGTTGGAGGTCGGCGGAAAGTCGATGGTCGGCGCTGCCATCTCCACCCGCCGCCCGCGCATCGCGCTGGACGTCGGCGAAGAGGCCGTGCGCTTCGCCAATCCGCTGCTTCCCGAGACGCGCTCCGAGATCGCGCTGCCGCTCATCGTCGGCGATCGCGTGTTGGGCGCGCTCGACGCGCAATCGACGCAGGAGGCTGCATTCGACGAGAGCAGCGCGGCGACGTTGCAGACTATGGCCGATCAGATCGCGGTCGCGCTCGCCAATGCCGAGCAGTTCCGGCGCGGCGACGCGCAGGCCCGCATCCAATCCAGCCTGCTGGCGGTCGCGCTCGAACTGAGCGGTGAGTTGACTCGGGACGAGTTGTTCGATCGGATTGTCCGGCGTGCCACGGAATTGTTTGACGCGGAAGGCGCGGCGATATGGCTGACCGTCGGCGAGGAAGAAATCGAGCTGGTCGCTTCGCTGAACATCAGCCTGGCGCCGACAGCCAGCCGGCGTCTGGCAAAGGGCGAGGGGTTGTCCGGCCGGGTGCTTGCGAATAAACGCGCGATGCGCGCGAGTGATTTTGCAGCCCAGGTGGGCGAGGCCGAGTCGTTCGTCGGTGTGCCCGTCCAGGCGGCGCTGGCTGTGCCCATGCTGTGGCAAGGGCGCATTTCCGGAGTGCTTCTCATCACGCGCGCACAGCCCGAGTATCCCTTCGGCGTGGGCGAGGAGCACATCGCGCAACTGCTGGCGGCGCAGGCAGCGGCGGCGCTGGCCGGCACTGAACTGCGTGACCAGCAGCGCCGCACCCTGGAAGAGCTCGACGCCGCCAATCGCCGTCTGACCGGCGAGGCGTGGGCAGAGGTGTTCCGCCGAAGGCCGGAGCACGTGCGCCAGGCCGGCTATACGCGAAGCGGTTATCAACCCGTTGACCCATCGTGGTTGCCGGAAGTGGAGCTGGCTATCGCGGCGAAGAAGTCGGTCGCCTGGTCGCGGCGCGCCGAGCAGACAGTCTCGTCGCCATTCCAGGCGACCCTGGCCGCACCCGTTGTGCTGCGCGGTGAGATCATCGGCGCGGTGCAGGTGGGCGAGACCGAGCAGGCTCGATCGTGGGACGCGGAAGACCTATCGTTCATTCAGGCCGTCGCCGATCAGGTGGCGCAGGCCGTGGAGAATGCGCGCCTGATCGAGGAGACCCAGAGCACGGCTCGCCGCGAGAAGACGCTGGCCGAGGCTACGGACAAGATTCGCCGCAAGTCTGATATGGAAAGCATCCTGCAGACGGCGGCGGAGGAACTGGCGCGCCAACTGAATGCCTCGCGGGTGGCGGTGCACCTGAGAGTGGATGATGATCCATCTGACGATAGCGGTCGCAGTGACAACGGTCATGCCGGATGACCGGCAGAGGATAGCATGAAGATGGAGCGCAAATATTCTGTTGTAACAACCGTGGTGGTGGTTTTGTCGCTAGGGTTGGCAGCCTGCCAACCGGCTACCCCAGCAACTGAAACGCCAACAGGGGATGCAGACCCTATCGTCATCGGCGTGTCCCTGCCGCTCAGCGGCCGCTTCAGCGAACCCGGCATGGCGGCCCAACGGGGCTACGAAGTTTGGGTGGCCATGGTCAATGCGGCGGGCGGTTTGCTGGAGCGCCCGGTCGCGCTGAGCGTTCTTGACAACGCCAGCGATCAGGAAAAGGCTGTTGCCGACTATGAAAAATTGATCGCGGTTGATAAGGTCGATCTGGTGGTCGGCCCCTTTTCTAGCTTCCTGGTTATCCCGACGTCTAAGGTGGCCGCGCAGTATGGGTATGCCTTCATCGAGCCGGCCGGCGGCGCGCCCGAGGTCTTCAACCGGGGCCTGACTAACCTCTTTTTCGCCCAGCCGGCCGAATCTGCCCGGCAGGCCGACCCATTTGCCTTGTATATCCTGGGGCTGCCGGCCAATCAACGACCGCAGACCTTCGCCGTCGTCAGTCTGGACGATCCCTTCACGCTGGGAGTGATGGAACGCCTCAAGGGGCTTCTTAGCAATGGCGGCCTGAAGTTGATCTTTGAGACGACCTATGCCGAAGGGACAACGAATTTTTTCAGCATTGCCAGCCAGATCGCCGATCTTGACCCTGACTTGATCCTCGGCGGCACGCAAACAGAAGACTCCATCGGCCAGATCCGCGCCTATCAGGCAGTTGATTACCAACCGCGCTTCGCCTATTTTACGAACGGTCCGACTCTGCCAGGGCCATTTACGGAAGCACTGGGCCCGGCCACAGAAGGTATCTTTTCGTCTATCTCCTGGTTTCCGGAGGCCAATGAGTATCAGAACACTCAATTTGTGACCAAGTACATTGAGATGTTCAAGGGGTCTCTTGGCGACATCCCCGAGGATGCGGCCAACGCCTTCACCGTGGGCCAAGTCCTGCAGCAGGCGGTCGAGGCGCTCGGATCCATCGACAACGCGGCTCTGATCGAAGAGTTACACCGTGGCAGTTACGCCACCATTGTTGGACCGCTCAGCTTCGACGAGACTGGTGCGCCACAGGGGAACTACATGCTCCTGCAATGGCAGGGCGACAATTTCGTCATCGTCGGGCCTGGTGACCGGGCTGAGACAGATCCCGAAGCACCGCCCAAGCCGGAATGGTAGATGGGTCAACTGCTCTTCACGGTACTGGCAGATGGACACCATCTGTCGGATTAGGAAATGCGTGACATGTGGAACAGTCTTCGATTTCGGTTGACGACAAACTTCGTGGGTATTGCCATCGGACCGCTGTTGCTGGTCGGCGTGATCCTGGCCCAGCTGGCCTTCACCGTTGAGCGAGAGCAGGCGCTTGCGTTGCAGAGCCAGGTGGCTCAAAGTGTTTCCACAGAAGTCGAGGCTTTCCTTCAAGATGTGGGGAGCGACTTACGCTTGCTGGGCGGTGAGATCCGAGGTTTGAAACAGCCCGACCGAGCGCAGCAGATGAGCCTCCTGTTGGGTGCGTTCAGCACCGGAACGTATCGGGATGTTTATGAAGAACTGACCTTGCTCGACGGCCAGGGGCAGGAGCAACTTCGCGTCTCGCGCCTCGAAATCTTTGCCAGCGATCAGCTCCATAACCGGTCTGGGGCGAATGAGTTCGAGCGCCCGAAATCTAGCCGCGAGACGTACTTCAGCCCGGTGCGGTTCGATGAAAAGTCGGGAGAAGCGTTCATCACCATCGCCATCCCTCTCTTTGAGCCACGCAGTGTACAGTTGAGTGGTGTGCTGGTTGCCGATGTGCGTTTCGCCACGGTCGGGAACCTGCTCGCACGCGTGCGGGCAGGCCCAGACCAAACTGTCTATGTCGCCGATGCCGACGGAAGAGTCGTCGCTCACCAAGACCATTCCGTAAAGCTGCAGGGCATACACATTGAGTTGCCAGACCAAGCGAGCACGCAACCAGGCCTGGATGGCACGCCTGTGGTCCTGGCAGTTGATAGAATCCAGTTGGGCGCACAAACTTTCAACATTGTAGCAGAGAGACCTGAGTCCACGGCATTGAGGTTGGCTACCGCCACCGTCAACACGATCGCTATCGTGATCGCGGTCACTCTGGTAGCAGCCAGTGCCTCAGGTTTTGTGGTTGTGCGCCGGATTGTGCGACCCATTGAAGGGTTGGCTGTTTCCGCCCAGCGCATCGCGTCCGGTGATTTGTCCCACAGTGCGACAGTGACGAGCCGAGACGAAATTGGCACACTGGCGATCACCTTCAACAGCATGACGGCCCAACTGCGCGACTTGATCGGATCGCTCGAAGCACGGGTCGAGGCACGCACGGCTCAGTTGCAGGCCGGCATCGAGGTGGGCCGGGCAGTCACCTCGATCCTGAAGCTCGATCAGTTGATCCGCACGGTCGTCGACCTGCTCGCGCGCCGATTTGACTTCTACTTTGTGGCCGTATTCACACTGGACGCCAGCGGCACATTCGCCGTGCTGCGCGCGGCGACCGGCCTCGCCGGCCGCACCCTGGGGGAGGGCGACCTCCGCCTGGAAGTGGGCGGGCCGTCGCTGGTGAGCTACGCCATCGCGCAGCGGAAATCGCGCATTATGCTGGACATCGACGAAGACCCGCTCCCCTTCACCGACTGGCTGCTCCCCAACACGCGCTCCGAAATCGCGCTGCCGTTGATCGTCGGCGACCGCGTGCTGGGTGCGCTCGACGTGCAATCGACGCGGCAGGCCGCGTTCGACGAGTCCACCGCGGCCGTGTTGCAGAACATGGCCGATCAGGTTGCCATCGCCTTGAACAACGCGGCCTTGTTTGACGAGACGCAGCGGAGTGTGAAGGCCCTCAACGACCTGCTGGTTGTGTCTACCGACATCGCGCTCAGCCGCACGCTGAGTGACCTGACGAGCCGCGCCTTGCGCCACATCGAGACGTTGATGGGCACGCGCACTTACTACCTGGCGCTGGTCGACGAGCAGGAGAAAGAGGTGCGCTTTGTCATGCGCAGCCGCGAAGACAGCGGGACGAGCGACACACTCGTGACACGCGCCTTCGGTAACGGTCGCACCGAGCACGTGATTCGGACGCGCCAGCCCTTGCGCATGAGCACCTACGAAGCGCCTGTGCGTCTGGAGCGGCTTGGGTTGAATTCCAGCGCCGAGCGGCCGGCGGCTTTCCTGGGTGTGCCGATTATTCTGGGCGAGCGGGTCGTCGGGATGCTCGGCTTTGAAGATTTCTCCGCCGGGGCTGCATTCAGCGAATTCCAGGAACGCATTGCCCAGGCGCTGGCTGACCAGCTGGCGGTGACGCTCGAAAACCTGCGGCTGACGCAGCAAGCGCAGCGCACACTGGCCGATCTGGACGCGGCCAACCGCCTCCTGACCGGGCGCGCCTGGGGACACTACACGCGCATGGCGCGCATCGTCGCCGGCGAGTGGTATGGCGGCCGGTGGGTGACGCAGCCCGCCGGGGCGGAGAACGCGGCGGCCTTTGAAGCATCTTCTCCGGGCGCGCTCACGATCCCGGTGACCGTGCGCGGCCAGACCATTGGCGAGTTCAGCTTGCTGCCGCTGGATGAGTCGATGGAATGGCTGCCCGAGGACGTCACGTTTGCCCAATCGCTGATCGACCAGGTGGGGCAGGTGCTGGAGACGGCCCGCCTGCTGGAAGAAACCGAACGGCTGGCCGGACGCGAGCGCACCATCAACGAGATCAACAGCCGAGTGCGGCAGACGGTGAGCATCGACACCATTCTGCAGACGGCCGTCAACGAGTTGGGACGCTCGCTGAGGGCGGCGCGGATCATGGCGCGCATCGGCCAGCCGGTAGCGCCCACTCCCGACGGCGACTCGTCGCTCACCGGGGACCTTCCGGGGAGGTCGCAACAATGATGACTCCCATCTCCCTCAGGCATGCCCGGCCCAAGCCGGATAAGCGTGCTAAGCGCAGCATCTGGCAGCGACTAGTTGAACCACCGCCCTTCATCCAGGAGCCTGATACTCGACGCCAGGCGCAGTTGCTTGCGTCGTTGCTCGTGATTCTTCTGCCGTTTCTGTCTGCCGGTGCATTTGTGACGATAGCCGCTTCGCTAATGTTGTCGCTTACCATTGCCGGTTCGGCTGGCGTGCTTCTGGTGGCCTACGGCTTGAACCGCTCCCGGCGCTACAAGTTGGCCGCTCCACTGGCCATGGTTGTCCAGTCTATCTTGCCCTTCGCGGCCTTTCTCGCAAGCGGCGACTATGCCACTCCTGGCGCACTTATTTCGCTTATCTGGATCATTCTGAGCTTAATGATCGGCAGTGTGTTCCTGAAGCTGCGCGCTGCACTTGTCCAGACTTTGGCTGTACTGACGGGTCTGGCACTGACCTTGATCTTGACCATGCCGGACCCCGCGCTTGCTATTGAGATGTTCGGCTTCATCGCAGTCATCTCTGGAGCGATCCTGGTGGTTGCCCGTCACCGTGACCGGACAGAGCGTGACCGGTTACTGATGTTGTCTGAAAGTCATCGCGAACTCCAGGCAATTCGTGCCACACTAGAGCAGCGCGTGACTGATGTGGCCGAGCGTACCGCCCAGCTGAATGTCAGCGCCGAGGTGAGCCGCGCGATTACGTCTCTGCTTGATCCCGACGAGTTGATCCGGCAGGTGGCGCAACTGGTCACGGATCGCTTCAGCTTCTATTACACGGCCATCTTTCTGATCGATGAGGTTGGCAAATTCGCCGTGTTGCGCGAGGCGACCGGTGAAGCTGGCCGGGTGCTGAAGGAGAGCGGCCACCGCCTGGCGATCGGTAGCCAGAGCATGGTCGGCGCCGCCATCACCCGGCGTGAGCCGCGGGTGGCCGAGCGCGCGGTTGACGAATCGATGCGCTATGCAAACCCCTTGCTCCCCGATACGCGGTCCGAGGTCGCCTTACCGCTGCTCGTTGGCGATCAGGTGCTGGGCGCGCTCGACGTGCAGAGCACACAGGAAGACGCCTTCGACGAGAGCGCGCTGGCGGTGTTGCAAAGCCTGGCCGATCAGATCGCCATCGCGCTCAACAATGCCCGCCTGTATCAGCACGCCCAGGCCGACGCGCGGCAGGCCAGGGTGCTGTTCGAATCCAGCCGGCTGGCGAGCTTCATCGGCGAAGACCTGCAGCACGCCGCCGATGATTTCTTGCGTGCCGTCGTCAGCCAGGCCGGCTACGATAGCTGGCTGGCCGCCGCTTACGATTCGAGCGACGACATGTGCCTCATCTTGAGCGGATATGGCGCCGCCTCCGGCGGCCTGGCTTCGCTGGTCGGCCAGGCTGTGCCGATCGCCACGGTCAGCGATATGCCGTTCGCGCAGGCGATTCGCATCCGGCAGGTGATCGTGATCGAGAATACTACGGACGATCCCCGGCTGGCGGCCTGGCCGCCGGAGGTGCGCAAGAGCCTGTCGGGCCTGGTGGCCGCGCCGGTTCTCGTCGGCGATCAGGTTGTCGGCGCCATCAGTCTGGGTCGCGCCACAGCGCAGTCGCCGGTGATGCCTCGGGATATGCAATTGTCCCAGGCTATCGCCAACCAGTTGGCGCTGATGATCCAAAACCATCGCCTGTTCGAGTCGGCGCGCAAGGCTGCCGCCGATCTCCAAGATGTGATGCGCCGCTACACGCGTGAAGGCTGGTCGGCATTCATGCAGGCGCAGCCCGGCGTGGTCGAGCAGGAATTCAGCCGGCCCGACTCACCGCCGCTCGACCCGGCGGTGCTGCCCGCCTTGGAGCAGTCGGCGCGCTCGAACGAGCCGAAACCGGTGCCCTTTGACGGCCAAGCGGCGATCGCCGTCCCGATCACGCTGCGCGGCGAGGTGATCGGCACCCTGGCGGCGCAAGATGAAAAGGATCGGCGCTGGACGGAAGACGAACTGGCGACGCTCAAAGCCGTCGCCGACCAGGTGGCCCAGTCGATCGAAGTGGCTCGCCTGTTGGATGAAACGGAATCCAGCCTGCAAGAAACAACCGAGTTGTACCAGGCGACCCGCGCGATGACGACCGCAGCCACACCGGCGGAAGTGATGCAGATCGCGGTGGATACCATTCAGCGCCGGCTGCAAGTCGATCAGGTTCGCCTGGTGCTCTTCAACGAAACCGAGGGCCACGGCCGGATCGAGGCCGAGGCGGTGCACACGCCCGGCGTCGAAGCTGTGCGCATCCCGATGCGGGGTAATCCTGCGTACGAACGGCTGGCCGAAACCCGGCGGCCCCTGGCCGTGTTCGACGCGGCGAGCGATCTGGAAGCGGCGACGGTAGCGCCGGCGCCACAAGGGATTCAGTCGGTCTTGTCGCTGCCGCTGCTCATCGGCCAGCGGCTGATCGGAGTGATCAGCGCCGATACGGCGCGCGCGAAGCGCAGGTTCACCGACAAAGAAGTCGCGTTCTGCGAGACGCTGGCGCGGCAGGCGGCAGTCGTTCTGGAAAATCGCCGCCTGTTTGAGGAGACGCAGCGGCGCGCCGAGTTGGAAATGGCGCTGAACCACATCAGCCAGACGATCAAAGCCTCGCTCGACCCGCAGGCGGTGCTCGACCTGCAAACGGCGATGAACGAGATGGGCGTCGTCATGCGGTGTAGCCGCGCCTTCTATCTGGCGAATGACGAGGATCAGCGCTTCATCGTCGCCTACGAGTGGTGCGCGCCCGGCGTGGTCCCGGTGCGAGGAACCAGCTCGGCGTGGACCGAGGTGCCGCGCTTGTTCCGGCAATTGAAAAGCGGGCAGGGGCTGGTGGTGGAGAGCGTCGAGCGCGAGGACTCGGCGGAATTGCGCCCGTTGATGCGCGCCTATGGAATCAAAGCGCACGTGCACATCCCGGTAGTGACCGGCAATCGCCTGATCGGCGTGTTGGGCTTCGATCAGGTCGATCGCGAGCGGCGCTGGACGCCGGAAGAGATCAATATGGTGCAGCGCGTGGCCGACCAACTGGCCGCCGCGCTGGAAAACGCCCGCCTGTATCAAAATGTGCGCTCGCGCGTGAACGAGCTGACGGCGCTGACCCGCATCGGGCGTCGCCTGACCGCCACGCTGGAACTCGAACCCGTGCTCAACACCATCGTCGAGGAGGCGCTCAACGTCACGCCGGCCGATCGCGGCTCGATCGCGCTGTACGATCCGAACCAGGACGCGCTCGAGCTGCGCGTGATGATCGGCTACCCCGAACCGACGCGCCGCAACATCTCCGAACATCACTACCAGTTACTGCGCCGGGGCGATGGCCTGCATGGACGCCTGCTGGTCACCGGCCAGGCGGTATTGTCCAACGAGGTCTTGAACGATCCCACGTACCTTCCCGTCGACAGTGAGACGCGCTCCGAGTTGATCGTGCCGATCACGCAGGGCGAGACACTGCTCGGCGCACTAAACCTGGAAAGCCCGCGCCCGTACGCCTTCAGCGAGTCCGACCAGCGCCTGATCGAAGCGCTGGCCGATCAGGCGGCGGTGGCTATCGTCAACGCCCGCGCGTACGAGGCCGAGCGCACGGCGCTGGAGCGGATGCGCGAAGTCGATCGCCTGAAGACGCAGTTCCTGGCGAACATGAGCCACGAGCTGCGCACGCCGCTCAACTCGATCATCGGCTTCAGCCGCGTCATCCTGCGCGGCATCGACGGCCCGCTGACCGAGCTCCAGCAGGCCGACCTGACCGCGATCCACAACTCCGGCCAGCACTTGCTCGGCCTGATCAACGACATCCTCGATCTGTCCAAGATCGAAGCCGGAAAGATGGAACTGTCGATTGAAGAAGTGGACCTGGCCGACATCATCCGGGGCGTCATGTCCACGGCGGTGGCGCTGGTCAAGGACAAGAAGATCGAGCTGCGGCAGGAGGTGCCGCCGAACCTGCCGCCCGTGCGCGCCGATGCGCGGCGCATCCGGCAGGCGATCCTCAACCTGGTGTCGAACGCGGCCAAGTTTACCGAGACCGGCTCCATCCTCACGCGCGTGGTCGCCCTGGCCGACGAGGTGCAGGTGGCCGTGATCGATACCGGCATCGGCATCCCGCCCGACAAGCAGGAGCACATCTTCGAAGAGTTCACGCAGGTGGACGCCAGCACCACGCGCAAGGCGGGCGGCACCGGCCTGGGCCTGGCGATCACGCGCAAGTTCGTCGAGATGCACGGTGGACGTATCTGGGTCGAGTCCCAGCTTGGCTCCGGCTCCACCTTCGCCTTCACACTGCCGCTGCAGCATTCCCGCGACCTGCCCGATGACCTCTCGACGATGGAGCTGCCGGTGCCGGCTCCGGGTCAGAAAGTGATCCTCAGCATCGACGACGACGCGGGCGTGATCACGCTGTACCAGCGTTACCTGGAGAAGCAGGGTTATCGGGTCATCGGCCTGAGCGACACGAGCAAGGCTGTCGAGGAGACGAAGCGGCTGCAACCGTTCGCCATCACGCTCGACGTGCTGATGCCGAATCGCGACGGTTGGTCGGTGCTCGCCGATTTGAAGAGCAATCCCGACACCAGCGGCATCCCGATCATCGTGTGCAGCATCGTCGAAGATGAGAGCAAGGGCTTCGCGCTGGGCGCGGCGGATTACCTGGTGAAGCCGATCAGCGAGACCGATCTGGTGCGCGCGCTGGAGCGGGTGAACGGCAACAAGCCGGTGCAGACCGTGCTGGTGATCGACGACGAGCCGGAGGCCATCCGCCTGATCCGGCGCATGTTGGACAACCGGCCCGGTTACAAGGTGATCGAGGCGCAGGGCGGCGCGCTGGGCATCGCCACGACGCAGGCCGCGCAGCCTGACGTCGTGCTGCTCGACTTGATGATGCCGGACATTGACGGCTTTGCCGTGCTGGAGACGTTGAAGACCAATCGTTTGAGCCGCGACATCCCGGTGGTCATCGTCACGGCGAAGGAACTGACCGAAGACGATCGCACGCGCCTGCGCGGCAAGGCGGCCGCGCTGTTGAACAAAGGCGCGTTCGACGCACAGCGACTCTTGTCCGAGATCGCCAGCGCTTTGGAGCACATCGAGGCCACTCAGAAGCCGCCTTCGACCAGCGTGACCACCCCACAAGCCGAAAAGGCCGAGCGTGTCCCCCCGCCATAAGTCACCGAGCCGCAGAGGGCGCAGACGCGAAGCGCGCCGAGAACAAGAAAGAGGCTCCGCGCGCTCTGCACCCTCTGCGGTGAAAACAATCCTCTCAGGATAGTGCTAAACAATGCCTCTCGAACGCCGGTTGCAATCGGAACCGATCTTGGAGTGTCTGCGCTGCGGCACGCGCCTGCCGTTCGATCGGCCGCCTGCCGCGTGCCCAGATTGCCATCACGTACTGCTGGACGTGCGCTACGACTACGCCGCGATCCGCGAGCATTTGCCGGAGTGGCTGCGCGAGCGGCCCTTCAACATGTGGCGCTATCTGGAAGTGTTGCCACTGCGCGATCCGGCTAACATCGTCACGATGGGCGAGGGCGGCACGCCGCTGGTGCCGATCGGCAACCTGGGCATGATGTTGGGTCGCAGCCGCATCTACGTCAAAGACGAGCGGCAAGGGCCGACCGGCTCGTTCAAGGATCGACAGGCCTCGCTGGCCGTGTCGGCGATGAAGGAAGCCGGCGTCACGGAATGCGTCGTCGCCTCGACGGGCAATGTCGCCATTTCGTATTCGGCCTACTGCGCACGGGCGGGCATCAAGTTGTGGGCGTTCCTCACCAGCATGGTTCCCGCCGACAAGATGCGTGAAGTGGCGCTGTACGGGTCGGAAGTGGTGAAGGTCACCAGCACGTATGACCAGGCGAAAGAAGTGGCGGCAACCTTCGCCGAGCACCGCAGCCTGTTCCTCGATCGCGGCATCCGGTCGATCGCCGCGCGGGAGAGCATGAAGACGCTGGCCTACGAAGTGGCGGAGCAGCTCGCGCAGATCGACGGCGGGCCGGCGAAGGGACGGCCGATGTTCCGCGCGCCCGACTGGTACATCCAGGCCGTCAGCGGTGGACTGGGACCGCTGGGGGCGTGGAAGGGTTTCTCCGAACTCAAGCAGATGGGCTTCATCGATCGTATTCCGAAGTTAGGGGTGATTCAAGTCGAAGGGTGCGCGCCGATGTCGCGCTCCTTCCAGGCAGGCAAAGAAACCGCCGACATCATCCGCGATCCGCAGACGCACATCGCCACGCTGTCCACCGGCAACCCGGGCGCGGCCTACCCGTTGCTGCGCTCGGTGATCCTGGAGCACGGTGGAACGATGGAAGCCGTGAGCGACGAAGAGTCGTTTCGGGCGATGCACGCCCTGGCGAAAATGGAAGGTATCTCGGTCGAGCCGGCGGCGGCGGTCGCGTTCGCCGGGCTGTTCAAGATGATCGGGCTGGGGATGATCCGGCCCGACGAGGATGTGATCGTCAACTGCTCCGGCCATACGTTCCCCGTCACACAGGAATTGCTCGGCGAGGAGTGGGCCCAGGTCTTCGATCTGCCGCAGGCGGCGACGGCCGCGCCGGTCGCCGTGCCGGCGCCACTGCCACAGGAGGGCCTGCTGTCGGCGCTGGAGCGCCTGGACAAGCGCGTCAGCCACATCCTGATCGCCGACGACAACGCCGACGCGCGTCGCCTGCTGCGCCGTATCTTGCAGGCGCGCGGGAACTACACGCTGTTCGAGGCGTCCAATGGCCGCGAGGCCCTGGAGGTCGCGCGTGCCGAGCGCCCGGACCTGATCCTGCTCGATCTGATGATGCCGGAGATGGACGGCTTCGCCGTGCTGCAGGCGTTGAAGCAGAACGACGCCTTGCGCGAGATTCCGGTCATTGTCGTGACGGCCAAAGAATTGACGATGCAGGAACGCCAGCGGCTGGCCGGGCACGCCCAGTCGTTGTTGCAGAAAGGTTCGTTCACCGATCTCGATTTGTTGGATGAGCTGGTGGATGTGTTGACTTAGAGCCTGTCTGAAAAGCAGAAGGATTGCAGCCGGATCGCCGACTCACTTGCCCCCGCAGCGAAGCGGAGCGGGGTTAGTCGGCATTTTGACCGGCTGAAGCCGGTGATCCCGACTTTTCAGACAGTCGCTTAGAGTGTACTGTTATGGATCATGCAGAGGCAGCCTCGACGCGAATTCTATACATCGAAGACGATCCGGGTAGCCGCTTGCTGGTGAAGCGCGTACTGGAGAACGAAGGGTATCGAGTATTGGAGGCGGCCGACGGGCTGAGCGGTATCTCGATGGCCCAGGCCGACCTGCCGGATTTGATCCTGGTCGACGTCAACCTGGGCGAGATATCCGGCCACGAAGTCGCGACTAAACTCAAAGGCCTGCCGGTCACGGCCCACATCCCGATCGTCGCGCTGACGGCGGCCACGGTGTCGGGCGATCGTGAGCGCGCGCTCGTCGCCGGCTGCGATGGCTATATCCCGAAGCCGATCGACATCGACCGCCTGCCCGAGCAGGTGCAGCAGTTCCTGGCGGGCGCGCGCGATACGCTGACGGAAACCGACCGGGCGGAGAAGCTCGAAGAGTACAACCGCCGCCTGGTCGATCGGCTGCAAACGACGATCGTCGATCTACAAAAGGCCAACGCCGAGCTGCGCCGGCTCGATAAGATGAAGAGCGACTTCGTCGTGCTGGCTTCGCATGAACTGCGCACGCCACTGACGTTGATCTACGGCTACGTCAATCTGCTACAAATGGAAATCCGCCAATTGGCGAGCAACGATAGCCTGATGGATCTCACCAAGCGCCTGGCCGATGCGACCGCACGCCTGGCCGAGCTGTACGATCTGATCGTCAACGTGTCGCTGATCGATACACAGCATCTGAACCTGGCCCTGGGGCCGGTCGATCTGTTCGGCGTGATCTCGTCGGTCATCGGCGAGCTGGGACCGATCGTCCACCAGCGCGGCCTGCACCTGACGACCACCAGCTTCCGCGACCTGCCGAAAGTGATGGGCGACGCCGATTATCTGCGCCGCGCCCTGTCGAACGTCGCACACAACGCCGTCAAGTACACGCCCGACGATGGGTCGATTGCCATCTCGCACGAGCTTCAGCCGGGTGCGATCGATATCCGCATCACCGACACAGGCATCGGCATCGATCCCGCCGAGCACGACCGCATCTTTCAGAAGTTCGTCGTCGCGGAAGACATCGTGCATCACTCCACCAGCCGATCGGCCTTCATGGGCGGCGGGCTAGGTTTGGGGTTGAGCGTGGTGCGCGGCATCGTCGAAGCACACGGCGGACGGGTGTGGGTGGAAAGCCCCGGACGCGATCCGGAACGGCTGCCCGGCACGACGTTCCACATTCTGCTGCCCACGGTGAGCGCGGCGCAAGCGGAGAGTACCGAGGGAGCCGGCGCATGACTCCCGGCCTGCGCACACGGCAGCGCGGCGTCGCGGCGGCGCTCCTTTCGGCGATTTTTCTGGGCACCGCGCCGATTTGGGGTAAACAAGCGTACACCGCCGGCATAGCGCCGATCCCGCTCGCCGCGTGGCGCATGTTGATCGCCGCCGCCGGTCTGTGGGCGGTCTATCTGGTGATCGGCCGGCGCTACATCTACATCTACCCGGCCGGGCTGCTCGGCTGTATGGCCATTGGCGTAGTGAACGGGTTGGGATCGCTGATGTACTACACCGGACTGCAGCGCGTCGATGCCGGCGTCGGGCAGATGGTCTACAGCCTGTACCCGTTCTTCCTCGTCATCTTCCTCCGCTTGGATGGACACCGTTTCTCCAGCCTGACGCTCTTGCGCCTGATCATGGCGATCTCCGCCGCCGCGCTCCTGACACAGACGGGCGACGGCCCGGTCGATTTCACCGGGTTCGGGCTGATGCTCGGCGCAGGGTTGGCTTACGCGCTGCATCTGGCAATCGGCCAGCGCGTGAGTTACGAGATGCCGGCGCAGACCTTAACGCTGTACGCCATCACGTCGATGGCGGCTGTGGTGTGCCTGGCGAACCTGATCGCCGGATGGGGGCCGGTCCCCGATGCCGCCTGGAATCCGACTCTCGGCCTCGCGCTCGTCACCGTCGCTTCGCGCTTGGGCATGTTCCTGGGCGTGAAGCGACTCG